>NZ_JALKAT010000019.1:0-66143 GCF_023015685.1 Isoptericola sp. S6320L | reverse complement strand
CCCCCCCCGGGGATCCGACGAGCGCGACGACGGTCAGCCCGTCTCGTCGCCGTCGTAGGGTCGGGGCATGGACGCCCTGCACGAGCTGACCGCTGTCGAGCTGCGCGACCGGCTCCGCGCCGGCGAGCTCACCCCGGCCGAGGTGACCGAGCACTTCCTGGCCCGCATCGCGGCCCGCAACGACGAGCTCGGCGCGTTCTCCCGGGTGACCGCGGACCTGGCGCGGGAACGCGTCGCGACGCTCGGGCCGCCGTCGGGCACCCTGTGGGGGATGCCGACGGGCGACAAGGACCTGTTCGCCCGCGCCGGTGTGCCGACGGGGTTCGGCTCGCGGGCGCTGGCCGGGTTCGTGCCGGAGGTCTCCGACGGCGTCGTGCTCGATCTCGACGCGGCGGGCACGGTCAGCCTCGGGCGCACCACCGCGCCTGAGCTCGGCTTCCCCGCCTACACCGAGCCGCTCGCCGGGCCGGTCGCACGCAACCCGTGGGACCTCGAGCGTGGCGCGGGCGGGTCCAGCGGCGGTGCGGCCGTCGCGGTCGCGGCCGGGATGCTGCCCTTCGCGCCCGGGTCCGACGGCGGTGGTTCCGTCCGGATCCCGGCCGCGGCCTGCGGCGTGGTCGGGCTGAAGCCCTCGCGCGGGTTGCTGCCGTCGGGCTCGGGCGTCGAGGCGCCGGGCGGGCTCGTGACCAACGGGCCGCTCGCCCGCACCACCGCGGACACCGCGCTGCTGCTGGAGGGCATGCTGGCCCGGCGGGCCGACGGCCGGGTGGCGCACCCGTACACGCTCCGCACCGAGGCGGCGAGCCCGGGAGCGTACCTGGCGGCGGCCCAGCGGGGCGAGGTGGCCGGGGCCGACTGCGGGCAGGGCGGGGCGCACGGGCGCGGCGCCCGGTTCCGGCTCGGCGTGACGACCTGGTCCGCCTGGGACGACTACTACGAGATCGCCGTGAGCCCGGGGGCGACGGCGGCCCTGGACGCCGGGGTCGCGGCGCTGGCCGGGCTCGGGCACGAGGTGGCGGAGCACCGCTGGGACCCGGCGCCGGAGTACGGCGACGCGTTCCGCAGCCTGTGGATGGGCGGCGCGTCCGCGGTGCCCATCGACGACGAGGCCGCGCTGGACCGGCTCGAGCCGCTGACCCGGTGGCTGGTCGGGCGGGGCCGCGAGGTGCCCGCCCGCGAGCTGGTCGAGGCGCTGCGGACCCTCTCGGCGTTCGAGCGTCGGCTGATCGCCGGGATGGGCGACCTCGACGCGGTGGTCACCCCCGCGCTGGCGATGACGCCGCGGCCGGTGGGGTGGTACGACGCCGAGGACCCGGACCGCAACTTCCGGCAGCAGTGCCAGTACACGCCGTTCACCTCGTGGCTCAACGTGGCGGGGCTGCCGGCGATCACGGTGCCGACGCAGTGGACCGACGACGGCCTGCCGATGGGGATCCAGATCATCGGCCGGCCTGGCGGCGAGCTGACGCTGCTGGCCCTGGCCGCTCAGCTCGAGGACGTGCTGCGCTGGCCGGAGAGGCGCCCACCGGTCTGGTGAGCGGTTCTACTTCGACGCGGTCGGCACTACTTCGACGCGGTCGGCACTACCTCGGCGCGCGCGGCACTACCTCGGCGCGCGCGGCACTACCTCGGCGCGGGCAGGCCGGTGGTCAGCCCGCGGAGCTGGTCGCGGAGCCGGTCCACCGCCTCGTCGCCCAGCTCCTCGCGCCAGCGGTCGGTCAACCGCTCGCTGACCTGGGTCGCCGCCCGGCAGTACTCGGCGCCGTGGCCGGTCAGCGTGACGCGGCGGGCCCGGCGGTCGCCGGGGTCGGGCGCGGTGACGACGTACCCGAGCCCCTCCAGCTCGCGGACCACGCCGGTCATCGCCTGACGGGTCACCCCGGCCTGCTCCGCGAGGGCGCTGATCGTGGTGCCGTCCGGGTCGAGGTGCACGAAGACCGGCACGTGCACCCGCCGGATCTCGGGGTACCCCTGGGCGGCCACCTCCGCGAGCGTCGCGGCGACGACGGCGTCGGCGGCGGCCAGCAGCAGGAAGCCGAGGTCGTCGCGGGCGCCCGCCGAGAACCGGCGCAGCTCCTCATCGAACACGATGCGCAACCCCCTTGACAATATAGGCAAGCCGGTTGACGATCATGCCACCACTCTACGACGGCAGGAGACCCCATGAGCACCGACGCGCGGCCCCCGCAGGACCAGCACCCCGCCCTCGGCACCACCCTGCCCCCGCTGACCCTCGTGTCCGCCGACGGGGAGCGCCGGCAGCTCGACGACGTCGTGGCCGGGCGCGCCGCCGTCGTGCACTTCATGCGGTCCGCGACCTGCCCCGTGTGCCTCGCGCACGCGGCGCAGGTCCAGCGCATGCACGACGCCGGCGAGCTCGCCGGTGCAGCGTTCCTGCTGCTGGCACCGGGCAGCGCGGCGGAGGCGGCCACGGCCGCCGGGCGTGCGGCACGCAGGTCTCCGCTGGCCGAGGTGTGGGCCACCGGCGACCACGCCGACGCGGGCCTCCGGAAGGTCGCGCTGCTGCAGCACAGCGGCACGTTCGTCCTCGACGACAGCGGCGTGGTGCGGTCCGCGCGCACGTCGGCGCTGCCGGTCTCGAGCTTCGCCGCGGACGAGGTCCGCGCGGCCCTCGCGGCACCGACCGTCTGAGCAGGCTCCGGGCTCAGGCGTCCTCGGGCAGGCAGCCGAACGCCTCGTCGCCGCCGGGGCCGGCGGTGGCGAGCAGACCCTCGAGCCCGGAGCCCTCCGGCACGGGGCGCGGGTCGTCGACCACGATCCACAGGCCGTCGACGACGTCGTAGCGCGCCTGCGGGCCGTCGGCCACCAGGGCGCCCACGGCCGCGACCAGGCGCTCGACCTCCTCGCCGGCCGTGCCGACGCCCACGGACGACCGGACCGCCCCCGCGCCGTACCCGAGCCGGGAGAGCAGCGGGTGCGCGCAGAACCGGCCGTCGCGCACGCCGATGCCGTGCTCGGCCGACAGGTAGGCCGCGACCTGGCCGGGCTCGTACCCGGCGACGGTGAACGTCACGACCCCGACGGCGTCGGCGGCGTCGGGCCAGAGCCGCACGACCTCGACGCCCTCGATCGCCTCCAGCCCCCCGACGAGCCGTCGGCGCAGTGCGTCCTCGTGCCCGCGCAGCGCGTCCGCGTCGACGTCGGCCAGCGCCTCGCAGGCTGCGGCGAGCGCCACCGCGCCGAGCACGTTGGGCGACCCGGCCTCGTGCCGCGCGGGCCCGTCGTGCCACTCGGTCCCGTCCACCCGCACGCTGCGCACGGCGCCGCCGCCCGCGAGGTAGGGCGTGCCGGCGTCGAGCCAGTCACGCCGGCCCACCAGCACCCCGGCGCCGAACGGCGCGTACGTCTTGTGCCCGGAGAACGCGAGGTAGTCGACGCCGGTCTCCGCCAGCGAGAAGCGACGGTGCGGCACGAGCTGGGCACCGTCGAGGAGCACGCGGGTGCCCACCGCGTGCGCGGCCTCGACCAGGTCCGCCACCGGCAGCACCTCGCCGGTGACGTTGGAGGCCCCGGTCACGGCCAGGAGCGCGTACCCGTGCCCGACGGCGGCACCCGCCGTCAGCTCGTCGCGCAGCGCCGCGACGGTGGCGGCGGCCGTCTCACGGCCGGTCAGCACGGTCGCCCGGGCGGACCGCTGCCAGGGCAGGAAGTTCGCGTGGTGCTCGACGTCGAGGACGAGCACCCGGCCGGGCTCGCCGTCGTCGGCGGCCGGCAGGCAGCCCGCGAGCAGGTTGAGCGCGTCGGTGGTGTTGCGCACGATCAGCGTGGCGTCGTCGTCCCGCGCGCCGACGAACTCGCCGATGGTGCGCCGGGCGGTCTCGTAGAGGGAGGTCGAGACCTGGGACAGGTAGCCGGCGCCGCGGTGCACGGAGGCGTAGAGCGGCAGGGTGCGGGTGACGCGGTCGGCCACGGCCTGCAGGGCGGGGGCCGACGCGGCGACATCGAGGTTCGCGTACGGGACGCGGCGACCGTCGACCAGCGGGGCGGGCGTGTCGTGGCCCACCACCGGCAGGACGGGCGCGAGCTGCGCGACGACGGCGTCGGCGTCGGTACAGGCGGGGGTCTCGGCGAGAGCGGTCATGCGGTCCTCCTCAGTGTCCCGGGGAGCGACCTCCCCGCGCTTGCCCGACGCCGGACGGCGCGGAGCCAGGTCGTCACCCGGGGCACCCCGCCGCGAGGGGAGGGTTGCCGGCCAGCGAGCCGGGGCTTCGCGCTGGCGCTCATGACCTGTCGCCATGGTCACCGGCGCGCGACGACGGTGTCAACACGTGGGCGCGTCGTCTCAGGATGCGGTCATCTTGGGCCAGGATCGACGATCCGTTCGCCGGGCGCCCACGAGGTGAGACCGGCGTCCCGCGCACCGGACGCCGTGTCGTACGATCGCGGAGACCATCCCGAGCGGCCGAGTGACGTGGCACGTCGACGCCGCAGCAACCCGCGGGACCGGGCCGCCGCCGTCGAGCCTCGCGCGAGGCAGGCGCCAGCGGCGCGGGACCGGACGTGGGTGCTACCGCCACGACCGATGGGAGGAGTGCCATGACTGCACCGCTCGAACCACCGACCGAACCGCCGTTCGAACCGCGCCCCGCGCAGGGCTACGCCGGAGACATCACCCCGCAGCAGGCGTGGGACCTGCTCGCCGCCGACCCGGACGCCGTCCTGGTCGACGTCCGCACGGACGGCGAGTGGCGCACCGTCGGCGTCCCCGACGTCGGCGAGCTCGGCAAGGACACCGTCTTCAGCCAGTGGGTCACCGCGGACGGGCGCCCCAACCCCGCGTTCCTGGCCGAGCTGGAGACCGCGGGCGTCGGCCCCGACCGTCCGGTGGTGTTCCTGTGCCGCTCGGGGCAGCGCTCCATCGGTGCGGCCCGGCTGGCCACGTCCGCCGGCATCGGCCCGTCGTACAACGTCCTCGAGGGCTTCGAGGGTGCGCCGGGCTTCGGTGGGGTCCGCGACCAGCAGGGCTGGAAGGTGCGCGGCCTCCCCTGGGGCTCCTACGACGAGGCCACGGCGTGACCGGCACCGAGATCCCCACGGGCCCGGGCGCAGACCCGGCCCGCTCCGGAGGCTCCGGCCGCGGCCCGCTGCCCGACGGCGTCCGGCCGGCCACCCTCGCGGTGCGCGGCGGTCACCGGCGCTCCGACTTCGAGGAGATGTCCGAGGGCATCTTCCTCACCCAGGGCTACACGTACGGCTCCGCCGCCGACGCCGAGGCGGCGTTCGCCGGCGAGACCTCGCGGTTCATGTACTCGCGCTACGGCAACCCCACGGTGCGCACCTTCGAGGAGCGGCTGCGCCTCGTCGAGGGCGCCGAGGCCTGCTACGCGACCGCCAGCGGCATGTCCGCGGTGTTCACCACGCTGGCGGCACTGGTGTCCAGCGGCTCGCGCATCGTCTCCGCCCGCGCCCTGTTCGGCTCGACCAACGTCATCTACGACGAGATCCTCGCCAAGTGGGGCGTCCAGGTCGACCTCGTCGACGGGCACGTGCCCGAGCAGTGGGAGCAGGCCCTCGCCACCGGAGCCGACGTCGTGTTCTTCGAGACGCCGTCGAACCCCATGCAGGACCTCGTGGACGTGCGCCGCGTGTCCGAGCTCGCCCACGCGGCCGGGGCCGTCGTCGTCGTCGACAACGTGTTCGCCACGCCGATCCTGCAGAAGCCCTTCGAGCTCGGCGCCGACGTCGTCGTCTACTCCGCGACCAAGCACATCGACGGCCAGGGTCGCGTGCTCGGCGGGGCCATCCTCGGCTCCGAGGAGTTCCTGTCGGGGCCGGTCCAGACGTTCCTGCGGCACACCGGACCGTCGCTCAGCCCGTTCAACGCCTGGGTGCTGCTCAAGGGGCTCGAGACGCTGGACGTGCGCGTCCGCGCCCAGAACGCGGCCGCCCTCCAGGTCGCCCAGGCCCTGGAGGGCCACGCGGAGGTCGCGCGGGTGCTCTACCCGTACCTGCCCTCGCACCCGCAGCACGAGCTGGCGCTTTCCCAGCAGAGCGGCGGCGGCACCGTCGTCACCGTCGAGCTCGCGGTGCCCGACGGCGCCACCCCGGACGAGGCGAAGCAGCGCGCCTTCCGCTTCCTCGACGCCCTGCGGATCGTGGACCTGTCCAACAACCTCGGCGACGCCAAGTCGATCGTCACGCACCCGGCGACCACCACGCACCGCAAGCTCGGCGCGGAAGGGCGCGCCGCCGTCGGGATCGGGGAGGCGACCGTGCGGTTGTCGGTCGGGCTCGAGGACCCGCTGGACATCATCGAGGACGTGGACCAGGCGCTGCGGGCCTAGCCCGCACGGAGCGGCACCGGCGGCCGCTCAGCCGCGGAACGCGGCGACGGCGCGGTGCAGCGCGACCGCGGACGCCGCCGAGACCAGCTCCTCGCTCGCCTCCGGCGGCTCCCGCCGGACCCGCCCGTCGAAGTCCTGCACCGCCTCCTCGAAGCGGTCGACCAGGGGCCCGCGCTCGGTCCCGCGGACGTCCGCCCGCAGGACCTCGACGAGGCCGCGCAGAGCCCGCACGAGCGAGGCCCGCAACCCGTCGCCGAGCTCGACCGGCTCGGCGGCGTCGACCAGCAGGCTCGTCAGCTGGTCCACCGAGGCGACCACCGTCTCGAGCTCGCGGATGCGCACCTGCTGCCCGTCGGCCCAGCGGCGGTGCCGCCGCACGCGAGGGTTGCCTCGCTCCGCCTCGCGGGTGTGGCCGCTCTCGTCGCGTCCCAGGTCGAGCGCCCGTCGCAGCGTGTGGCGGCGTCGGTTCCAGTCGTCGACCGACGGGTCCTGCCGGGCGTCCAGCTCGTTCGCGAGGTCCTCGGTCACGTCCGCCAGCACGGTGCTCAGCCGGTCGAGCGCGTCCTCGGTGGGTGTGAGCCGCAGGGGCGGCATCGCCAGGTTCACACCGATGCCGACGACGGCACCCGCGGCGACCAGCCCGGCGAACGACCCCACGTACTCCAGCGCGTCGGCGTTGCCGAGGATCAGCACGAAGATCGCCGACGTCGCGACCCACGTGCCCATCTCCCCGAAGAACCGCCAACCGGAGATGAGCAGCGACACCCCCACGACGACGGCGACCGACGGCGCTCCCGGGGACAGGAACGCGTCGGCGGCGCGGGCGATCCCTGCACCCGCCAGCACGGCGGCGGTGACCTGGAGCGAGTCCCGGACGGAGCGCACCAGGGTGCTCGTGGTCGCGATCACCGCGCCGAGCGGCGCGTAGTAGGGGTACTCCGACAACGGAGCGGGGGCGAGCACCCCGACGAACCAGGCGATGCCCGCGGCGATCGCGCCGCGTGCGGCCAACGACCAGCGCGGGTGCCGCAGCCACGTGCGGTGCAGGGTGCTGATCGGGCCCGTGGTCGTGCGTCCGCCCACCGGGGTCCCTCCTCTCGTCGTCGGCCCCCTGCCTCGCCCTGATCGTGGGCACGTCGACGGGTCGCCGCATCCGGAGCCCCGGCGGCAGCGGCAGCGGCGTGATGCTCGCCCTACCCGTACCGGGAAGTCCTGGGGCGCCCCGACGGTTGCTCCTGGCGATGAGCACCTCACCCTCCCTCTCCGTCCTGGACCTGGTCCCCGTCCGCTCCGGGCAGACGAGCGCCCAGGCGCTGGCCGCCTCGCTCGCCCTCGTGGAGCGTGCCGACGAGCTCGGCTACGAGCGCTACTGGTTCGCCGAGCACCACAACATGGCCGCGGTCGCCGCCTCGACACCGCCGGTGATGATCGCCGCCGCGGCGGCTCGGACCTCGCGAATCCGGGTCGGGTCGGGCGGCGTCATGCTCCCGAACCACGCCCCGCTGGTGGTCGCCGAGCAGTTCGCCGCCCTGGAGGCCCTCGCACCGGGGCGGATCGACCTGGGCATCGGCCGCGCGCCGGGCTCCGACCCGGTGGTGACGGCGCTGCTGCGGGCGTCCGGACCGACGTCGGACGTCGAGAGGTTCCCCGAGCACGTGCAGAACATCCTCGCGCTCATGGAGCCCGACGGCGCCCGGCTGCGCCTGACCGACGGCAAGATCTACGACGTGCGCGCCACGCCGGCGGCCACCGGTTCCCCGACCGTGTGGCTGCTCGGCTCGAGCGACTACTCCGCCCGGCTCGCCGCGGAGCTCGGGCTGCCCTACGTGTTCGCCAACCACTTCTCCGGAGCCGGCATCGACCAGGTGCTGGCCCTGTACCGCGACGGCTACCGGCCGAGCGACGCGCACCCGGAGCCGCGCACGTTCCTCACCGTCAACGCCGTCGTGGCCCCGACGGCCGACGAGGCGCACGAGCGCGCGCTCCCCCAGCTCCGGGCGATGGCCCGGCTGCGCACCGGCCGGCCGATGGGACGCGCCGAGACGGTCGAGGAGGCGCTCGCGACGCCGCTGGACGGGCTCGGCCAGCAGATGATCGACGACATGCGGTCCCGCTGGGTGATCGGCGAGCCCGAGGCCGCCCGCCAGGAGATCGCAGACCTCGCAGCACGACGCGGGGTCGACGAGGTCATGGTCGTCCCGGTGGCCGGCACGTACGCGGGCGAGCCGCTGGACGCCACTCCGGGTCGGGTGCGCACGCTGGAGCTCCTCGCGGACTGACCGCCCCGGTCCACGCAGCGCGGCGCCGTGCCACCATGGGCGGCGTGACGCCTTCGGTGACGGTGCTGCGCGCCGACAATCCCGGCCCGATGACCCTCGACGGGACCCGCTCGGTGGTGCTGCGCGCACCGGGATCGCCGTCGTGCGTGGTGGTGGACCCGGGGCCCGACGACGACACCCACCTGCGCGCCCTGGCCGCGGCCGGCCCGGTCGACCTGGTGCTGGTCACCCACCGGCACGCCGACCACACGGCCGGGTCGCCGCGGCTGCGGGAGCTGACCGGCGCCCCGGTGCGGGCGGCGGACCCCGAGCACTGCCACGGGGGCGAACCCCTGCGCGACGGAGAGGTGATCGAGGCCGCCGGTGTGCGGATCGAGGTGGTCGCCACGCCGGGCCACACCGGCGACTCCGTCTCGTTCCGGGTCGACGGCCCCGGCGAGGCACCGGTGGTGCTCACCGGCGACACGGTGCTCGGCCGCGGCACCACCGTCATCGCGGAGCCCGACGGCTCGCTCGCGGACTACCTGCACAGCCTCGACGTGCTGGAACGTCTCGGTGCTGGACGGCTCGCCGTCCCGGCGCACGGTCCCGCCATCGAGGACCTCGGTGCGGCCGTGCAGGCCTACCGGTCCCACCGCCTGGAGCGGCTGGCCCAGGTGCGCGCGGTACTCGCTGCGCTCGGCCCCGAAGCCACGGTGGACGACGTCGTCGCCCACGTGTACGCCGACGTCGACGCCGCGGTGCTGCCCGCCGCCCGCCAGTCCGTCGCCGCGCAGCTCGCCTACCTGCGCGCGGAGCGCTGAGCACCGCGACCGCGTCGGTGCCCCGTTGCATGATGGGGGCCATGACTGCAGCGCCGCTCACGTCGCCCGCTCCCCGCCTCGGGGTCGCCTTCGTCCCGACCTACCCGCCCGAGAGCCTGCGCACGCTGGCGACCACGGTCGAGGACGCCGGTCTCGACGACCTGTGGGTCTGGGAGGACTGCTTCAAGCAGAGCGGGCTCGCCTCGGCGGCCGCCGCCCTGGCGTGGACGGACCGCGTCCGCGTCGGCCTCGGGCTCATGCCCGCGCCGCTGCGCAGCACGGCGATCACCGCGATGGAGATCGCGACCCTGGCGCGGATGTTCCCCGGCAGGTTCGTGCCGGCCGTCGGGCACGGGGTGCAGGAGTGGATGGCGCAGTCGGGTGTGAAGGTCGGCTCCCCCCTGACGCTGCTGCGCGAGACGACCGACGCCCTGCGCAGGCTCCTGGCCGGCGAGGAGGTGACGACGTCGGGCCGCTACGTGCACCTGGACGCCGTCCGCCTCGACTGGCCGCCCGCGGACGACGTGCCGCTCTGGCTCGGCGGTGTCGGGCCACGGTCCCTCGAGCTGGCCGGCGAGCTCGGCGACGGCCTGATCCTGGCGAACGCGCTGACGCCCGACGACGTCCGCGCCGCGGTGGGCACGGCCCAGGAGTCCGCCCGGGCGGCCGGGCACGAGCTGACCGACGTGCACGCCACGCTCATCGCCACGACCGGGCCGGGAGCCGAGGACCGCCTGGCGCGGGAGCTGCCGCAGTGGGGCGCCGCGCCGGACCGCGGCATCGGAGCCGCCGGTGACGCGGCGGCGATCGCCGCGGGCGTCCGCGCGCTCGCCGACGCCGGTGCCACCGCCGTCGCGATCCAGCCCACGGCGGACGACCCGGACCTCGTGGGTTTCGTCGAGCTGCTCGGCCGCGAGGTGCGGCCGCTGCTGCACGCCTGAGCACCGCCGATCCAGCCGCTTCGTTCGGCAGCTCGCGTCACGTTCGGCACGTCAAACTGCCGAACGAAGCCGAAACTGCCGAACGAGAGAGTCAGAGATCCTTGCCGAAGCAGCGCTGGTCGGGCTCGGCGGCGTACCGACCGTAGGACTCGATCGGCTCGTAGCCGAGGGCCGGGTAGAGGGCCATCGCCTCCGGCTGCGCCGTCCCGGTCTCGAGCACGAGGCGGCGGAAGCCCGCCTGGCGCGCGGCCCGCTCCAGACCCGCCATGAGCCGTCGTGCGATGCCCCGCCCGCGGTGGCCGTCGAGCACGTAGACCCGCTTGACCTCACCGGTGGCCGCGGGGTGCGTGGCACCCCAGCCGCGGCCGTCGTCGGTGCCCGAGACGTCCCGGATGCTGCCGCAGCCCGCCGGGGCCCCGTCGACCCGTGCCAGCAGGGTCACGACGATGCTCGCCGGGTCGATGACCTCCTTCGCGTCCTCGTCCCCGCCGTAGCGGCGCCCGAGGTCCGCGACGGCCTCGGCACGCAGCGCGGCGGCGTCGGCGTCCCCCCAGGGCACCTCGACGATCTCCGCCGTGCCGGCGCAGACCTCCGCCGTCATGCGAGGGCTTCTCGTGGTCACGCGTGGACGAGCGAGGCCAGCACCGAGGTGAAGAAGCCGAGACCGTCCGTACCGGCACGGTGACCCTCGGCGCTGTCCGGGCCGAACCCGGCCTCGACGGCGTGCTCAGGGTGCGGCATGAGACCGACCACGTTGCCCGCGGCGTTGGTGATGCCCGCGATGTCGCGGCGCGAACCGTTCGGGTTCGTCCCGACGTAGCGGAACGCGACCCGGCCCTCGCCCTCGAGCTCGTCGAGGGTGCGCTCGTCGGCGACGAACTGGCCGTCCTGGTTCTTCAGCGGGATCGTGATCTGCTGCCCCGCGGTGTACCGGTTGGTCCAGGCGGTCTCGGCGTTCTCGACGGAGAGCACCTGCTCGCGGCACACGAAGTGCAGGTGGTCGTTCTTGACCATGGACCCCGGCAGCAGGTGCGACTCGGTGAGGACCTGGAACCCGTTGCAGATGCCCAGCACGGGCATCCCGCCGCGGGCGGCGTCGACGACGGCGTCCATCGCGGGTGCGAACCGGGAGATCGCGCCGGCACGCAGGTAGTCGCCGTAGGAGAACCCGCCGGGCAGCACGACGGCGTCGACGCCCTGGAGGTCGCCGTCCGCGTGGAACAGCGACACCGGCTCGCCGCCGGCGAGGCGGACGGCGCGGGCGGCGTCCCGGTCGTCCAGCGTCCCGGGGAACGTGATGACGCCGATGCGAGCGGAGGCCAGCGTCCTCTCCACGGTGCCGGCGCTCATCAGGCGGACACCCCGGCGGACTCCTCCGAGGCGTCGGCGACGCGCACGACGTCCTCGATGACCGGGTTGGACAGCAGCGTCCCGGCGGCCTGACGGGCGGCCTCGAGCACCTCGGGCGTCACCTCGCCGTCGAC
Organism: Isoptericola sp. S6320L; assembly: GCF_023015685.1. Taxonomy (NCBI): domain Bacteria; kingdom Bacillati; phylum Actinomycetota; class Actinomycetes; order Micrococcales; family Promicromonosporaceae; genus Isoptericola; species Isoptericola sp. S6320L. Next base: position 54,331 of record NZ_JALKAT010000019.1, on the reverse strand, counting down.
CTCGAGCTCGAACCGCTTGCCCTGACGGACACCGGAGAACTGCGTGAAACCGAGGCGCGGCAGCGCCCCGACCACGGCCTTGCCCTGGGGGTCCAGGATCTCGGGCTTGGGCATGACCTCGACGACGACGCGTCCCACAACGGGCTCCTCAGGGCTCTGCACGGGCCGTCGCTCCGGGATCCCGGTCCACGCGCGGACGGTACGAGCTACGCGGGGCGCGCGAGACGGGCGGGAGCACGACGGCGGGATTCCGGCGTCAGTCTACCCGTCCCGGTCCGTGACCCGGGTCTCGCCCACCGTCGGTGGGCACCGCTAGGGTCGCAACTGTCGCAACAGCACACACAACTGGAGAAACCGTGACGTCGACCCCTTCGCCCGACCCGTACCGGCCGGCGGACGGCACCGCCACACCGACCCCGCCGACGGGGCCCGACCCGTCCCGTGACGGTGCAGGGCAGGACGCACCGCCGGCGGCCCCGGGCACGTCGCCGTACGGCCCTGGTCAGCCGCCCGCACCAGTGCCCGGGGAACAGCCGTCGTACGCGGCACCGCAGCCGCAGGGGACCGACGGCGTCTCGATCGCAGCGCTGGTCACGGGCATCCTGGGCATGGCCCTCGTCGCGGTGGGGCTCGGTATCGCGGGCCTGGTCCGGACCAAGCGGTCCGGCCGCTCCGGCAAGGGCTTCGCGATCGCGGGCATCGTCCTCGGCGCGATCGCGACCGTCGCCTGGAGCCTGGTGATCGTGTTCTTCTTCGTGCTGGCCACCAACGAGGACGTCCAGGACAGCTTCCAGGAGGGGTTCCAGGAGAGCTTCAACGACAGCTACCAGCAGTCGATGGGGCTCGACATGGTCGTGGGCGACTGCTTCGACCCGCCGGCCGACCTCACCAGCGGCGACCCGATGAGCCCCGCGGACTGCGCCGGCCCGCACGGCGCCGAGGTCATCGCCGTGGACCAGGTCGAGGCCACGGAGTACCCCGGCGACGACGCGATGGTCAGCCAGATCGAGACGCTGTGCCTGGACGCATTCTCCGAGTACATCGGCGTCGAGTACGCGGACTCCGCGCTCGAGGCGGTCTACTTCCACCCCACCCAGGCGTCGTGGGCCCTCGGGGACCGGCTGCTGCTCTGCTCGGCGGCCACGATGGACGGCAGCCCGCTCGAGGCGGGCAGCGTCGCCGGCTCCGGTCTCTGAGGCGTCAGCCCGGAGGCGTCAGGCCAGCGCCGCGCCCGTGATCCGCTCGTACGCCTCGAGGTAGCGGTCGCGGGTGCGGCGCACGACGTCGGCGGGCAGCGCGGGCGGTTCGCCCCCGCCCGCGCGGTCCCACCCGGAGGCGTCCGAGGTGAGCCAGTCCCGCACGAACTGCTTGTCGAAGCTCGGCTGCGCCCGGCCCGGCTCCCAGGAGTCGGCGGGCCAGAACCGGGAGCTGTCCGGGGTGAGCACCTCGTCGCCGAGGACGATCCGCCCGGCGTCCGTCCCGCCGTCGGGCACCGTGCCGAACTCGAGCTTGGTGTCCGCGAGGATGACGCCGCGGTCCCGGGCGATCTCCTCGGCGCGGCGGTAGACCGCCAAGGTCAGGTCGCGCAGGCGAGCGGCGTCCTCGCCGCCGATCCGGCGCGCCACCTCGTCGAACGGCACGTTCTCGTCGTGCTCCCCCACCTCGGCCTTGGTCGCCGGGGTGAAGATCGGCTCCGGCAGCCGGGAACCGTCCACCAGCCCGTCCGGCAACGGGATGCCGGTGACCTCGCCGCCGGCCCGGTACTCGGCCAGTCCCGAACCGGTGAGGTAGCCGCGCGCCACGCACTCGACGGGGAACATCTCCAGGCGGCGGCAGATCATCGCGCGGCCGACGACGACGTCGGGCACCAGCCCGTCGCCCGGCTCGGCGCTGGGCTCGGTGGTCACCACGTGGTTGTCGACCAGGTCGGCGAGCTGCTCGAACCACCACAGGCTGAGCTGCGTGAGCACCACACCCTTGTCGGGGATGCCCGGCGACAGGACGTGGTCGTACGCGGAGACCCGGTCGCTCGCGACGACGAGGACGACGTCACCCAGCGGGTGCACCCCACCGAGCGCGGGCAGGTCCGGCTCGTACAGGTCGCGGACCTTGCCGGAGTACACGTGCCGCCAGCCGGGCAGGTCCAGCGGGCCGCCGGCGAAGGCGTCGTTGGTCAGGTTCTCGGGCGTCGAGGTGGGGCGCGCGTCGGTCACGGCGCACAGTCTCTCACTCCGCCGTCCGACGGGCCGAGCTCAGGGCACGGACACCTCGCCGCGCTCCGCCCGGAGCGCGATGTCGCTGCGGTGGTGCGAGCCCGGCAGGTCCACCAGCGCGACCCCCGCGTACGACGCCGCGCGTGCGGCCGCGAGGTCCGCGCCGTGCCCGACCACCGACAGGACGCGGCCCCCGGCGCTGACGAGCGTGCCGCCGTCGGCCACCGCGGTGCCGGCATGCAGCACGTGCACCCCGTCCAGCGCGGCCGCCGCGTCGATCCCGCTGATCGGGTCGCCCTTGCGGGGCGACTCCGGGTAGCCCTGCGACGCCACGACGACGTTGACGACGGCGTCGTCGGACCAGTTGAGCGGCTCGATCTCGGCGAGCCTGCCCTGGGCGGCGGCCAGCAGCACGCCCGACAGCGGGGTGCGCAACCGCGCCAGCACCGCCTGGATCTCCGGGTCGCCGAACCGCACGTTGAACTCGACGACACGGGTCCCGCGGGAGGTCAGCGCGAGGCCCACGTACAGCACACCGGTGAACGGGGTGCCACGGCGAGCCATCTCGTCGACGGTGGGCTGGGCGATGCGGTCGACCACCTCGCCGACGAGCCCGGCAGGAGCCCAGTCGAGCGGCGTGTAGGCGCCCATCCCCCCGGTGTTGGGTCCGGCGTCGTCGTCGCCCACGCGCTTGAAGTCCTGTGCGGGCACCATCGGCACGACGGTCGTGCCGTCGCAGAGGCAGAACAGGGACACCTCCGGGCCGTCCAGGTACTCCTCGATCACCACGGTGCCCGCGTCACCGCGGGCGGCCAGGGAGGCTCGGGCGTGCTCGACGGCGGCGTCCCGGTCGGACGTCACCACGACGCCCTTGCCGGCGGCCAGCCCGTCGTCCTTGACGACGAACGGCGGCCCGAAGGCATCGAGGGCCGCGGTGACCTCGTCGAGGGTGGTGCACACGTGGGCCATCGCCGTCGGCACGTTGGCCGCGGCCATGACCTCCTTCGCGAACGCCTTCGACCCCTCGAGCCTCGCGGCCTCGGCGGACGGGCCGAACACCGGCACCCCGGCGGCCCGCACGGCGTCGGCGACCCCGGCGACCAGCGGTGCCTCCGGACCGACGACGACGAGGTCCGCGCCGAGCGAGACGGCGAGCGCGGCGACCGCTCCGCCGTCGTTCGCGTCCACCGCGTGCACCGTGGCCTGCGCTCGCATGCCCGGGTTGCCGGGAGCCGCGTGCAGCTCGTGCGCGACACCGCCGGCAGCCGGCTCCGAGGCGAGGGAGTGGACGATGGCGTGCTCGCGGGCACCGTTCCCGACGACGAGGATCTTCACGGGCGCCCAGTCTAGGGGCGCCCACGACCGCCTGCCAGGACCACGGCCCTGACCGGTGGCGTCGTGCCGGGTCCGGCCGGCCGGGTCAGGCAGGCGTCCCCGGCACGGTCGCCTCCTGGCCGGACCGCGCGAGGGCCGCGGCGACGAACCCGCCGTCGCGCAGGGCCACGACCGCGTCCCGCAGCCACGCGACGGCCTCCGGCGAGCGGTCGCGACCGGTGGCGACGGCCTGACGGATCTCCGTGAAACATGGCTCGACGACGCGCAGCCCGGACCGCTGCGCGACCCACCGCTCGACGGGCTGGCGGATGCCCGCCGCGACCTCGAGGCCCTCGGCCTCGAACACTGCCGTCCCCTCGTCGCCACGGACCACCTCGGCTCGCGTCAGCGTGCGCGTGAGGTAGAGGTCGTAGGCGGACCCCTCCTTGACCCCGACACGCACCCCGGTGGCGTCCACGTCGTCCGCGACCTGCACGGACGACGCCTGCGGGACGGCGAACACGCCCTCGATCAGCGCGTACGGCTCGGTGAACGCCACCTCGGCGGCGCGGGCGGGCTCCACGGCGAGGAAGCCGACGTCGGCACGCCCCTCCGTCACGGCCGCGAACGACAGCCGGGCGGCGTCGACGCACTCGAACGACGCCGGCACCCCGAGGCGGTCGGCGAGCTCCCGGGCGAGATCCACGGTGACGCCCCGCGGCTCGTCCGGCGCGCCCTGGGCGAGCACCGGGTTGCCGAGGTTCACCACCGCCCGCAGCGCACCCTCCGGGGCGAGCGCGGCGACGATGTCAGGGCCGGGGACGGGCGGCTGGTCGACCATGCCCGCGAGTGTAGACAGCGCCGCTGCCGCGGCTCAGGCCCGCGCGTGGATGAGGTCGTGGATCCCGATGATCTCGTCGCGGCGCGGCCCGACGCCGATGGCGGAGACCCGGCAGCCGGAGATCTCCTCGAGCCGGCGCACGTAGCGCTGGGCGTTGACGGGCAGGTCCTCGAACGTCCGGCAGCGCGAGATGTCCTCCCACCAGCCGTCGAGCTCCTCGTAGATCGGCTTCGCGTGGTGGAACGCTGTCTGGTCGATCGGCATCTCGTCGTACCGCTCGCCGTCGACGTCGTACGCGACGCAGACCGGGACCTTCTCCAGGCCGGTGAGCACGTCGAGCTTGGTCAGCACCAGGTCCGTGAGCCCGTTGACGCGCGCCGCGTAGCGGGAGATGACGGCGTCGTACCAGCCGCAGCGGCGCGGCCGCCCGGTCGTGACGCCGAACTCGCCGCCCGCCTTCTGCAGGTAGGCGCCCTTGTCGTCGAACAGCTCCGTCGGGAACGGCCCCTCGCCCACCCGGGTGGTGTAGGCCTTGACCACGCCGATCACGGAGTCGACGCGCGTGGGCCCGACGCCGGAGCCCGTCACCGCGCCGCCGGCCGTCGCGTTCGACGACGTGACGAACGGGTACGTGCCGTGGTCGACGTCGAGCATCGTCGCCTGGCCGCCCTCGAACAGGACGGTCTCGCCGCGATCGAGCGCCTGGTTCAGCGCGAGCCCGGTGTCGGCCACCATGGGCCGCAGCCGCTCCGCGTGCTGCAGGAGCTCGTCGACGGTCTCCTGGACCTCGATGGCCCGGCGGTTGTAGACCTTCACCAGCAGGTGGTTCTTCTGGTCGAGCGCGCCCTCGATCTTCTCCGCCAGGATCTTCTCGTCGAAGAGGTCCGCGACGCGCAGGCCGACGCGGTTGATCTTGTCCGCGTAGGCGGGCCCGATCCCGCGGCCCGTCGTGCCGATCCGGCGCTTGCCCAGGAACCGCTCGGTCACCTTGTCCACCGTGCGGTGGTAGCCGGCGATGACGTGCGCGCCCTGCGAGACGAGCAGGCGCGAGACGTCCACACCGCGCTCGATCAGCCCGTCCAGCTCCTCGAAGAGGACCTCGATGTCCACCACGACGCCGTTCGAGATGACCGGCGTGACGCCGGGCGACAGGATGCCGGACGGCAACAGGTGCAGGGCGTACTTCTCGTCCCCGATGACGACGGTGTGCCCGGCGTTGTTGCCGCCGTTGAACTTCACCACGTAGTCGACGCGGTCTCCGAGAAGATCGGTCGCCTTCCCCTTGCCCTCATCGCCCCACTGGGCGCCGACGAGCACCACGGCTGGCATGGATCAACTCTCCTCGTGAATCGGTGAGCCCGGCGGCTGCCCCGGGCCTCGCCGAAGTTTACCCGGCCATGACCTTGGCCCGGGGCCGGGGGCGGCGCCGGGCGGGTCGCGACCGGCAGGTCAGGACGGACGCGGGCGTTGCGGGAGCTGGACCGGTGTCGCCCCGGTGGACGTGTCGGACTGCTCGCACTGGTGATCGTGGTCGATCCGGAACAGGTCGAGCGCGCCGCAGACCTCCAGCACGAAGAGGTCGCGCTCGTCGGACCCGCGGAGCACCGTCGCGCCTCCACGCTTGCGCCCCGAGTCCGCCAGGGAGATGAGGAACGCCGCCCCGGTGGAGTCCATGAACGTCACCCGGCACATGTCGATCACCAGGAGCTGACGGCGCAGCCCCACCACCCGCGCCGCGATCTCGGGGAACTGGTCCCGCTCGGCAAGGTCCAGGTCCCCGGCGATCACGAGCGTCGTCGTCGTCGAGGACGTCGCGATCTCGATCATGCCCACGAGACTACCCGCGTCGGGCGCTCCACGGACCCCCGAGGCCGCCCTCGACGTCGCGTCGGGCCGCGCGCCGTGGGGGCACGGCGTGGGCAATCGGCCGATCGCCTGGGAGAATGTCGCCATGAGCACCTCCCAGCCTGTGGACAACCTTCTCGGTGGGCCGCCCCCGACGTACCTGCCGGACGAGCACGCCGCGGCGCGGACCGCCCTCGCCGAGGGCCAGGACCCGGCCCGCGTCGCCGCCGCGGACCCGGCGTCGAGCCTGGTGTGGGCCGTGCTGGCCGAGCAGACGCTCGACGGGGGCGACGACGTCGTCCATGCCGTGACCGCCTACGCCTACGCTCGCACCGGCTACCACCGCGGGCTCGACGCGCTGCGCCGCGCGGGCTGGCGGGGCCAGGGGAAGATCCCCGCCGACCACCTGCCCAACCAAGGATTCCTGCGAGCCCTGCTCGCCCTGTCGCGTGCCGCCGGCAGCATCGGCGAGGACGCGGAGGCCGACCGCTGCGCGCAGTTCCTCGTGGACGCCGGCACCTCGGCGGGCGAGGTGCGCACGCTCACGCTGAGCTGACGCGAACGGGGCTGACGCGCGCGGGGCTGCCGCGGACGCCGGGCCGACGCGGGGCCCTATCCCGGCAGCGGGACCGAGTCCTGCCCATCGGCGGGCTGCGACCGCAGCTTGGCCCACACCAGCTTGCCCGAGCCCGCAGGACGCCAGCCCCAGTCCGCCAGCCGCTCGACGATCTGCATGCCGAACCCGCCCACCCGGTTCGGGTGCCCGTCGGTGGCCACCGGCGGCGCCGGGTTGGCGTCCTCGACCTCGATCCGCAGGCCGTCGCCCGTGTCGAAGAGGCGCAGGGCGATGTTCCCCCAGCCGTGCAGCACGCCGTTCGCCACGAGCTCGGAGACCACCAGCTCCGCGGCCGCGGACTCCGGCAGCCCCCAGGCCTGGCAGGTGCGCAGCACGGCGTGCCGCGCCCGCCCGATGGACGCGGGCTCGCTCGGGAGCAGCCAGCGCCGCGAGCGCGGGCTCAGCGCCGTCACCTGGGCGTCCTGCACCGGGTCCGGCACCCGCACGACCACGATGGCGACGTCGTCCTCCGGGGAGTCCGCCAGCCGGGAGAGCAGCTCCTCGCCGACGCCCGCGGAGTCCCGCGCAGTGATGCGGCCCGACATCTCGACGAGGGTGTCCAGCCCCACCTTCAACGACCTGTCGCGGCGCTCGATGAGACCGTCGGTGTAGAACAGCAGGATGTCGCCGCGGTGCAGCACCTCGCTGCCCGTCGTGCGGGTCGTGGTGCCGAAACCGACGAGGGAGCCGCCCGCGCCCGCGAGCTGCCGGACGTCGCCGTCGCGCAGCAGCAGCGGGGGCAGGTGCCCGGCGCGCGTGTACTCGACCGACCACGAGTCGTCGTCGGCGACGTGGCGCAGCGTGGCGTAGACCATCGAGGCGGGCCGGGGCACGCGCATCCCTGCGACGAGCTGGTCGACCCGGTCGAGCACCGTCCCGGGCGTCGTCAGCTCGTAGGCGTAGGCGCGCACCACCGACCGGAGCTGACCCATCGCGGCCGCGGCCTCGACGTCGTGCCCGACGACGTCACCGATGACGAGCCCGACCGTGCCGTCGCTGATCTGCAGCACGTCGTACCAGTCGCCGCCCACCTGGGCGTGCTCCGCGTTGGGCGCGTAGTAGGTCCAGACGTCGAGCCCCGAGACGTCCGCCTGCTCCGGCAGCATCGCGCGCTGCAACGCCTCGGCGAGCCGGTGCTCCCGGGCGTACAGGCGCGCGTTGTCGATGGCCGTGCCCGCACGGCGCGCGACGACCTCGACGACGGTGAAGATGTGCTCCGGCCCGGGCTCGGACCAGCCACCGGCCTCGGTGGCGCCCGGCCCGCGGGCGGCGTCGCCGTGCCACGTCACGAGCAGGCCCAGCACCCGCCGTCGGCCCGCCACGGCGTGCACGACGACGGAGCGCGGCACCACGCCCGACTCCTCCACCACGCGGCGCACCAGGTCGCGGCGCAGCCAGCCCGACGCCGAGTGCGGGCCGTAGGACCCGCCCAGGTCGAGACGGACCGGACCGTCGACCACGCCGTCGAGCAGCTCCTGGACGTGGTCGACCGACGGGGCGGCACCCGGGGTGCGAGCGCTCCCATCCGGTCCGCCGGCCGGCGCCTCGCCCGGTTCGTCGGGGTGCGGGGCGTCGCCCTGCAGGTCGTCGGTGTGCCACGTCTCCGGCACGTACCGGGTGTGCCGCCGGCCGCGGCCGGAGGGGGGCGACGCGACGTCGACGCCCTCGGCGTACTGCAGGCCGTCGTCGTTGAGGTAGAAGCCGCTCCACGGGACGAGCGAGCGCAGCAGGTCCGCGATGTCCCGCAGCGCGAACGGGTACTCCAGGTCGCCCAGGAGCTCCGTCGTCTGGGCGATGAGGTCCAGGTCGGCACGCTGCCGGCGCTCGACCTCCAGCGAGGCGAGCTGGGCGGCCTGCTGGTCGACGTACTCGGAGACGTCGGTCGTGACGCCGACCCAGCGCATCTCCTCGCCCTCGGCGTGCGGGATCGGCGTGACGTCCACCTGCAGCCAGCTCACGCCGCCGTCGCGCTTGCGGGCGCTGACGATGCGCCGCATCGAGCGCCCCGCGGCGAGGTCCGCCTGGGCGGCCGCACGGTTCGGGTCGTCCTCGACGAGTGCCAGGAGCGGGTGCGGGCCGAGCATCCGCAGGCCGTCGGCGCCGACGCCGACCAGCCGCTCGAAGGCCTCGTTGACCCAGATCACCGGCATCCCGGCCTCCCACGGCCCGGTGATGAAGGCGGGGACGGTGGTGGTGGCGATCGCGGCGGCGAGCTGCTCGCCGGAAACCAGGGCTGCGAGCGAGGAAGGGACGGGCAAATCGGTCATACGCCCTCCGTTTCCGACGTGTCGCGGCCAAGTTGGTGCATTCGCTGCACATTCAACCGTAGATTGGTGTCCGCTGAGACCCGAGAAGAGCGAGCAGCTCGAGGAAGGAGCACCGTGCAGGAGGGATCGAACGCGACGCCGAGCGCCCCGGCGGCCGGCGACGGCACGGGGCACACGGCGCCCCAGATCGGCGACCCCGCGAGCATCCACGTCATCGTGGGCACCTCCCGGGCACGGGTCGTTCTCTCGGGCGAGATCGACGCCGACGTCAGCGCCGAGCTCGGCGAGGCGATCTCCGACGCCGAGGCCTCGGGCCTCCCGGTGGAGCTCGACGCGCACCACGTCACCTTCATGGACTCCTCCGGCGTGGCGTTCCTGGCGCGCCTGGCGTCCCGGAGCCCGCACAAGGTGCGGGTGCTGCGCGCACCTCCCACCGTGCGGTTCCTCCTCGAGGTCACCCGGATCGGCGAGCTCCTGGAGATCGTCGACGAGGATCCCGGCGTCGACCTGGACATCACGACCGCCGGCCCTCGCTGACGCACGACGCCCCTCCGCCGGTGACCGGCGAAGGGGCGCTGAGCACTCTCTCGACGACGAGAGATCACATCTTGTGGCCGGCCGAGCGCAGCCACTGGCACGCCTCGACGATGCGCGCGGCCATGCCGGCCTCGGCCAGCTTGCCCCAGGCGCGCGGGTCGTAGGCCTTCTTGTTGCCGACCTCGCCGTCGACCTTCAGGACGCCGTCGTAGTTCGTGAAGAAGTGCCCCGCCACCGGACGCGAGAACGCGTACTGCGTGTCCGTGTCGATGTTCATCTTGATCACGCCGTTGTCGACCGCCGTGGCGACCTCCTCGGCCGTGGAGCCGGACCCGCCGTGGAACACGAGGTCGAACGGGTTCTCCTGGCCGATCTCGGCGCCGACGGCCTGCTGGATCTCGGCGAGGATCTCCGGACGCAGCTTGACGGCACCCGGCTTGTAGACGCCGTGCACGTTGCCGAAGGTCAGGGCCGTCAGGTAGCGGCCCTTCTCACCGGCGCCGAGGGCGCGGACCGTGGCCAGGCCGTCCTCGACCGTGGTGTAGAGCTTCTCGTTGATCTCGGCCTCGTGGCCGTCCTCCTCGCCGCCGACGACGCCGATCTCGACCTCGAGGATGGTGCGCGCGGCCTGCGACAGCTCGAGCAGCTCCTCGGCGATGACGAGGTTCTCCTCCAGCGGGATGTCCGAGCCGTCGAACATGTGCGACTGGAAGGTCGGGTTCTTGCCGGCCTTCACCTGCTCCGCCTCGAGGGCGAGCAGGGGGCGGACCCAGGAGTCGAGGTTCTTCTTGACGCAGTGGTCCGTGTGGATCGCGATGTTGACGGGGTAGTTCTTCGCGACCTCGGCGGCGTACGCGGCGAGGGCCAGCGAGCCGGTGACGCGGTCCTTGATCGTGGAGCCCGACGCGTACTCGCCGCCGCCCACGGAGACCTGGATGATGCCGTCCGACTCCGCCTCGGCGAAGCCCTGGAGCGCGGCGGTGACGGTCTGCGACGAGGTGATGTTGACGGCGGGGTAGGCGAACTTGCCGGCCTTCGCCCGGTCGATCATCTCGGCGTAGACCTCGGGGGTTGCGATAGGCATCTGCGGTACTCCAATGAGGGAACGTACGAGGAACGCAGGCGGGCGGGCGACACACCCTCACTGGTGGCGAGCGGCCTCCGGGCCCGCATGCATCCAGATTTTCTCACGACCCGGTCATGGGCGTCACATCCGGGCCCGCAGAGCGAGACGGTCGCCCGGGTCACGCGTGCTGCAGGGCCCAGGTGTGCATCGCGATCGCGGCCGCCGCACCGGCGTTCAGCGAGCGCGTGGAGCCGTGCTGGGTGATGTGGACGACGACGTCGCAGGCGGCCTGCGCCGCCGGCGTCAGCCCGCTCGACTCCTGGCCGAACAGCAGCACGCAGCGGGCGGGCAGCTCCCGGCGCTCCAGGGGCACCGAGCCCGGCACGTTGTCGACGCCCACGACCGGCAGCCGCTCCCCCGCCGGTCCCGCCGTCGCCGCCCAGGCCGTCAGCGCCCCGGCGTCCGCGTGGTGGTGGACGTGGAGGTAGCGGTCGGTGACCATCGCGCCCCGCCGGTTCCACCGCCGTCGGCCCACGATGTGCACCCCGGCGACGTTGAAGGCGTTGGCCGTACGGACCACGGACCCGATGTTGAGGTCGTGCGCCCAGTTCTCGATCGCCACGTGCAACCGGCGGTCCGGTGGGCGGCGTCCGTCCAGGTCCGCCACGATCGCGTCGACGGTCCAGTACCGGTAGCGGTCGACGACGTTGCGGCGGTCCCCGTGGGCCAGCAGCTCCGGGTCGTACCGGGGGTCGTCCGGCGGCTCGCCGGGCCAGGGACCGACGCCGACCGGCGCGGGCGCGCCGTCGTCGGGCTCAGGCATGCTCGTCGGTCCGCGACGACTCCCACCAGATCGCGGCGCCCACGACGGCGGCGCCCGCCACGGCGATCAGGACCGGGCCGACGGCGGCGCCCGCGCCGGGCGGGGCGAGCAGCCCCTGGTCGGCGTCCTGCCACGGCCACAGCGCTCGCAGCGAGCCGATCATCAGGCCCGCCAGCACCGCCATCGTCACCTGGCGGCGGTGCTCGAGGAGCCAGTGCAGCAGCTTGACGAAGCTCGCCAGGCCGACGACGGCACCGAGGGCGAACGCGCCGAGGAACGCCAGGTCGCGGTCGCTCACGGCCTCCTGCACCGGCACGTACAGGCCCATGACCAGCAGCAGCGTCGACCCGGACACCCCGGGGAGCACCAGGGCGTTGATGGCGATGGCGGCACCGATGAACACGTACCAGAGGGACGGGTCCGCGACCTCCGCGGGCGGCAGGCCCACGAGGAAGAACCCGACGACGACGGCCACGACGAGGACCGCGCCGTCGGCGAGCCGGAACCGGTGGGGCATCATCCGCAGCGGGACCACGACCGCCACGGCGATCATGCCGAAGAACAGCGCCCGCATCATCACGGGCTGGGACTCGACGAGCGGGGCGATGACGCTCAGCGACACGAGCAGCAGGACGGCCATGCCGACCAGCACGGGCAGCAGGAACCGCCAGTCCACCGCGCGCAGCGCCCGCCCCGCGGGCCGCAGACCTCGGCCCTTGGCGACGCCCTGGACCAGCTCTCGGCCCGCGTGCACCACCTGGCTGGCGGCCGTCAGCAGCCGGTCGTAGAGGCCGGTCACCAGGGCGATGGTGCCGCCGGAGATGCCGGGCACCGACTCCGCCATCCCCACGAACCCACCGCGCAGGGCGAGCCCGGGAGCCGCCCGCCACGAGGTCCCCGCAGGGGGTGCGGCGTGGCGGCGCACGGCGCCGGAGTGCGTCGGGGGTTCCTGGGCCTCGTCGATCACAGAGGAAGCCTACGGCTACGGTGTGCCCATGACGGACCGACAGATCGAGTGCTGGCTCACCGACATGGACGGCGTCCTCGTGCACGAGGGGCAGGCCATCCCGGGCGCGTCGGAGTTCATCGCGACGCTGCGCGACGCCGGGCGCCCCTTCCTCGTGCTGACGAACAACTCGATCTTCACGGCACGCGACCTCGCCGCGCGGTTGTCCCGCTCCGGCATCGAGGTGCCGGAGGAGGCGATCTGGACGTCGGCCCTCGCGACCGCCACGTTCCTGGCGGACCAGGTGCCCAACGGCTCGGCCTACGCCATCGGCGAGGCGGGTCTGACCACCGCGCTGCACGCCGCCGGCTACACGCTCACGGAGACCGACCCGGACTACGTGGTGCTCGGCGAGACGCGGACGTACTCGTTCGAGGCGATCACCAAGGCGATCCGCCTCATCAAGGGCGGGGCGCGGTTCATCGCCACGAACCCGGACACGACCGGGCCCTCCACGGAGGGGCCCCTGCCGGCCACCGGGGCCGTCGCGGCGATGATCACCGCCGCGACGGGGCGCTCGCCCTACTACGTGGGCAAGCCCAACCCGATGATGTTCCGCTCGGCCCTCAACCGCATCGACGCGCACTCGGAGACGACGGCGATGATCGGCGACCGCATGGACACCGACGTCGTGGCGGGGATCGAGGCGGGGCTGGAGACGTTCCTGGTGCTCACGGGGTCGACGGCGCCCGAGGAGGTCGACCACCACCCGTTCCGGCCGTCGCACGTGGTGGACTCGATCGCGGACCTCATCCCCCGCGTCTGACCCCGGAGCGTTGTGGGCGCGATTTCTGGGCTCAAAAATGCCGTTTTACGGACGATTCGGGCCAGATTTCGCGCCCACAACGCTCCGGGGGGTCAGGCGAGGCCGAGGTCGTCCAGCCCGAAGAGGTAGTGGTACGGCACGCCGAGAGCCTCGATCTTCTCCCCCGCCCCCGTGGCGCGGTCGACGATGGTCGCGCAGCCGAGCACCTCGGCGCCCGCTGCGCGCAGCGCCTCGATCGCGGTGATGGGTGAGCCGCCCGTGGTGGTGGTGTCCTCCAGCACGACGACCTTGCGGCCGGCGACCTCGGGACCCTCGATCTGCCGCTGCATGCCGTGGGTCTTGGCGGACTTGCGCACCACGAACGCGTCCAGCTCCTGCCCACGCGACGCCGCGGCGTGCAGGAGCGCGTCGGCGATGGGGTCGGCGCCGAGCGTGAGGCCGCCGACGGCGTCCACCTCGGCCGTGCCCAGCCCGACCTCCTCCAGGTGGTCCAGCAGCACGTGGCCCACGAGCGGCGCGGCCCGGTGGTGCAGCGTGATGCGGCGCAGGTCGACGTAGTAGTCGGCCTCCTTGCCGGAGGAGAGCGTCACCTTCCCGTGCACGACGGCGAGCTCCTGGACGAGCTCGAGCAGCTGCTCACGGGGGGTCGGGGAGAAGTCGGCGGAAGTCACGGCACCAGGGTACGCGGGCGCCCCGGGCTCCCGGGCGCGCTCGCCCGCCATCGTGTATCCAGCACACTTCGTGTATAGCCAACACTCTGTTTATGCCATACGCTCGTGTATGCCATACACACCAAAGGAGCCCGCCCGTGAAGCCCCCGATGATCGAGATCCACGGACTGCACCAGTCCTACGGACGCACCCCCGTCCTGCGCGGCGTCGACCTGACCGTCCGGCACGGCGAGATCTTCGCCCTGCTCGGACCGAACGGTGCCGGGAAGACGACCTGCGTCAACATCCTCACCACGCTGCTGCGGCCCGACGCGGGCACCGTCACCGTGGCCGGGGCCGACGTCGTCCGCGAGGCCGGGACCGTCCGGCGCCGGATCGCCCTGACCGGTCAGTACGCCTCCGTGGACGAGTTCTCCACCGGCGCCGAGAACCTCCGGATGATGGCCGACCTGGCCCACCTGCCCCGGCGGGCCGTCCGCCACCGCGCCACCGAGCTGCTCGCCCGGTTCGGCCTCACCGACGCCGCCCAGCGCAAGGTGGCCACGTACTCCGGCGGCATGCGACGCCGGCTCGACCTGGCGATCAGCCTCGTCGGCGACCCCGACGTCCTCGTGCTCGACGAGCCCACGACAGGGCTCGACCCGGCCTCGCGCTCCCAGCTGTGGGAGGTGGTCCGTGGGCTCGCCGCCGACGGCACCACCGTCCTGCTCACGACCCAGTACCTCGAGGAGGCCGACCGCCTCGCGGACACCATCGCCGTGCTGGCCGACGGCCGCGTCGCCGCCCGGGGCAGCGCCGCGGAGCTCAAGGCCCTGGTCTCCGGCGAGCACGTGCGGGTCACGTTCGACGACGCCCGGAGCCTCGCCGCCGCTCGCGACGTCGCGCTCGCGGGCCTGGCCGGCCTCGAGGCCGCCGAGACCGACCACCGGTCGCTCGCGCTGACCTTCCCCAGCACCGAGCCCGTCCGGACGATCCGCGACGTGCTCGACCGCACCGACGCCGGCGGCCTCGCCGTCTCCGGCGTGAGCGTCGTCCGGCCGACGCTCGACGACGTCTTCCTCGCCCTCACCCAGCACCCCGCCCAGCCCGTCCAGCCCGTCCAGGAGACCGCACGATGACCGTCCAGACCCCGGCCGCACCCGCGGCACCACCGCCGTCCGCCCGCCGCAGCCCGGACCGGAGCACCCGCCGCAGCGCTCCGCTGCGCGACGTGGCGACCATGTCCCGCCGCGAGGCCCGGCGCAGCATCCGCTCGGTCGACGGCATCATCACCGCGTTCGCGCTGCCGGTCATGATCATGGTCGTGTTCGTCGTCATCTTCGGCGGCGCGATCAGCGGCGGCACCGGTGACTACATCGACTACGTGGTGCCCGGCGTGCTCGTCATGTGCCTGGGCATGAACTCCGCGACCGCGGCGACCGCCGTCGCGCAGGACATGACCTCGGGCACCATCGACCGGTTCAAGACCCTGCCGATCTTCTCGCCGTCGGCCCTGTGGGGGCACGTCGTGGCGAGCGTCGTGCGCAACCTGGCCTCCGCCGTCCTGGTGGTCGCGGTCGCCCTGGCGCTGGGCTTCCGGCCCGACGCCGGACCGGCGGGCTGGCTCGGGTTCGTCGCCTTCGCGACGTTCGCGATCGTCACGTTCACCTGGGTCAGCGCCGTGCTCGGTCTCGTGATGAGCGTCGACTCGTCGCAGTCGGTGACGATGATCTTCCTCTTCGTGCCGTACCTCAGCTCCGGGTTCGTGCCGGTGGAGACCATGCCCGACTGGCTGCACGGGTTCGCCGAGAACCAGCCGTTCACGCCGATCATCGAGACGGTGCGCGGACTGCTGACGGGGAACCTCGAGACGTCCACGCTCCTGGCGGCGTGCGCCTGGCTCACCGGCTTCCTGGCCGTCAGCCTCGTGGCGGGGAGCCTCCTCTACCGGCGCCGCAGGGCTCGGTGAGACGGTTCGCCGGCGGTCGGCCCGCTCGCCGGGGCGGCCGTCAGCGATGATGTCCCCATGACGGACGCACCCGAGCTCCCTCCCGGCCTCGCCCTCGCGTGGGGCGTGGCCGAACGCCCGGAGCGCGCGCCCCGGCGCGAGCTGAGCATCGAACGCATCGTCGCGGCGGCCGTCGAGATCGCCGACACGGACGGCCTCGGGGCCGTCTCGATGGCTCGCGTGGCCAAGAGCCTCGGCTTCACCACGATGTCCCTCTACCGGTACGTCACCAGCAAGGACGACCTGCTGCTCCTCATGCAGGAGTCCGTGATCGACGTCGAGTTCCCGCCGGCGCACGAGCCGGCCGACTGGCGCGCCGAGCTGCGCGAGTGGGCCCTGGTCACGCTCGCCCTGTACCGCGCCCACCCCTGGGTCCTGGACATCCCGATCACCGGCGCACCCCTGACGCCGAACAACCTGCGGGCAGCGGACGCCGGGCTGCGCGCGCTGCGCTCGACGCCTCTGGCGGACGAGGAGAAGATCGCGACGATCCTCCTGGTCAACGGCTACACGCGCAACGCCGCCGCGCTCGGCCGCGACCTCGACCGCGCCGCCACCGAGGACGACGGCGCGGCGGCCGCCGCCGGCCTCGCCGACACGCTGCGTGCACTGGTCGACGAGGTCCGCTTCCCCTTCCTGCGACCGCTCGTCGAGCGTGGCTCCTACATCGCCCAGACGCCCGGGCTCGACGAGGTCGACGACGTCCAGTGGGGCCTGGACCGGACGCTCGACGGCATCGCCGTGCTCATCGAGCACCGCGCCGGGAGCGCCGGGGCACCGCACGCCGGGGACGACGACGCCTCCCTGACGCCGTCGGGCACCGACCCCGGGAGCCGGGAGCTCGCCGAGGAGGCGGCGGCGCGGGCGCGCACCTACGCGGGCGACCCCCGGGTGAAGAAGGCCGCCCACCGTCGCAAGGACGCCGAGCGGCAGGTGCGGGAGGCCCGCAAGAGGCTGCGCGAGCTGGAGAAGGCCGAGCTGGCGGCACGGCAGGCCGAGGCGGAGGCGGCACGTCAGGCCGCGGCACGCGCCGCCCGGGACTGACCCGTCAGCGGTAGTGGCCGATGGCCCGCACGGCCGAGCGGGGCAGCACGCGCAGCAGCGCCGAGGCCGCCTTGTAGCGCACCGACGGCGTGGAGATGACGACGCCGCGGCGCACGTCCGCGAGCGCCTGCGCCACCACGAACGGGGCACCGAGCCACGCGCCGTCGGGCACCTGGCTCATCGACAGCCCGGCGCGGTCGTGGAACTCGGTGTGCGTGAAGCCGGGGCACAGCACCGTGGCGGTCACGCCGGAGCCCCGCAGCTCGACGGCGAGCCCCTCGGTGAAGGACCGGACGTAGGCCTTGGCGGCGGCGTAGGTGCCGCCGGCGGTGAGGGCGGCGACCGAGCCGACGTTGAGGACGGCGCCCCGCCCGCGGGCGGTCATCTGCCCCACGGCCGCGTGGCTGAGCTGCACGACGGCGCGCACCATGACGTCCACGGCGTCCAGCTCGGTGCCGACGTCTCCCCCGACGAACCGCTGCGCGGTGGCGAACCCGGCGTTGTTGACGAGCAGGCCCACGGGACGGCGGTCCTCGCCCGGCTCGTCCCCCGCGACGGCGAGCCGCTCGGCGACCCGGGCGACGTCGTCGGCGTCGGAGAGGTCGGCGGGCAGCACCTCCACCTGGACCCCAGCGGCGGCGCGGATCTGCCCGGCCACCTGTTCGAGGCGCTCGGTGGTGCGCGCCACGAGCACGAGGTCGTGTCGCGCCGTGGCGAGCTGCCAGGCGAACTCCAGTCCGAGGCCGGCGGTGGCACCGGTGACGAGCGCGGTTCCCATGACCGCACTCTATGTGCCTAGGGTGCCTGCGTGCGTATCGCCACGTGGAACGTGAACTCCCTGCGAACCCGGCTGGACCGGGTGCTGGCCTTCCTGGAGCGTTCGAGCATCGACGTGCTCGCGATCCAGGAGACGAAGTGCCGTGACGACCAGCTCCCGGTCGCTCCGTTCGAGGCGGCGGGCTACGAGGTCGCCCACACCGGGTACCACCAGTGGAACGGCGTCGCGATCGTCTCGCGCGTGGGCCTGAAGGAGGTCGAGACGTCGTACGCCGGGCAGCCGGCGTTCGGCAAGCCGGGGCAGGAGCCGCGGGTCGAGGCCCGCGCGATCGGCGCGACGTGCGGCGGCGTGCGGGTGTGGTCGCTGTACGTGCCGCACGGCCGCACGCTGACCGACCCGCACTACGCCTACAAGCTCGCCTGGCTCGACGGGCTGCGGGCGCAGGCCGCGGGGTGGCTGGCGGCCGACCCGACGGCGCAGGTCGGGCTCCTGGGCGACTGGAACGTGATCCCGCGGGACACGGACGTGTGGGACGTGACGGCGTTCGAGGGCCACACGCACGTCTCGGCGGCGGAGCGGGCCGCGTTCGCGGCGTTCGAGGGCGCCGGGTACACCGAGGTGACGCGCGAGCACCTGCCGGCCGAGCACACCTACACGTACTGGGACTACCAGCAGCTCGCGTTCCCGCGGAACAAGGGGCTGCGGATCGACTTCGCGTACGCCTCGCCGGCGCTGCGCGACCGGGTCACGGCGGTGACCGTGGACCGGGACGAGCGGCGGGGCAAGGGGGCGAGCGACCACGTGCCGGTCGTCCTGGACCTCGCGGGCTGACCGCGGCACCCGCGGACCCAGCCGCACGCTCTAGGTTGTTCCCATGACCGACGTTCCGGACCGCTCCGAGGACCCGCTGTTCGTCTCCCCCGGCCCCGGCGCGGCAGGTCCGGCAGGTTCCGTGGAGCCGGCAGGTCCCGCCGGTCCGGCGGTTCCGGGCCACCCCGGGGCCGACGGCGGCACCCCGGTCGACCGGCCGGTCCCGGCGGGTGGGCTGGCCACGCCGGAGGACCCGACCGCCTACGGGGCGCGCTGGGGCGCCCCCGGGGGGCCGACGCCCGCCGCCCGGGCCGCCGCGCGCCGTCGGGCACGGGGCTGGGTGCTGTCCGTGCTGGGCGTGGTGGTGCTGGTCGTGGTGGCGGCGGCGGGCGGCTCGTGGCTCGTGAACCGCGCGCACGACCGGGCCTGGGAGCCGGTGGCGGGCGACGTCGCGGAGCCCGGCACGGTGAACGCCGTCCAGCTCGTGCTGGGCTCGTGCCTGGCCGACGTGCCGGACTCCGCGACGGTCGGCACCGTCGAGGTGGTGCCGTGCCGAGACGCGCACGTCGCCCAGGTCGTCGGGCGGCACGACTCGACGGTCGACGAGGTGTGGCCGGGCGCCGACGTCGTGCAGGCCCGCGCCGCACGGGCGTGCACCCCCGAGCTGGTCGGCGCGCGGGCGGAGGCCTCCGGGCTGGCGGACGACCTGACGTGGGTCCTGTGGACACCCAGCGAGGAGTCGTGGGAAGCGGGCGACCGCGCCGGGCTCTGCGTGACCGTCTCGGCCGCGCCGCGGACCGGCACCCTGCTGGAGTGAGCCTGCCCAGGGGCCGCCGAGTTGTGAAGATCCGCGCCCGACCTGCATCGATGGTGCCGGTGCGCCCCGCGCGTCGAGCTGCCAGGACCGGGCATCGACGACATATCGACCGCCGATCTGTCCGCGCCCGGCGAGATATAGCGGCATTTGCCGCACTCGCCCCCGATGTTCTCCCGGACGGATTTCTTCACGGGTTCTTCGCGAACGACCCTGCAACTCACCGTTATCCGACTGTGATCTGACCGGGATCCGTCGTTAGCGTTCGCGGGTCGCCCCACGTCTGGGGTGAACGGTCGGGCCGCAAGCCGAGTGCTGCCGGCGGCCCGGCATCACCGAACCCACGGCAGCAGCGGGAGAACCACGTTCTTCGGGCGGACTCGTGCCGCCCTCGGGGTTAAGCCGTCCCACGACGGCGGGCCATCACTTCTCGGCCTCATCCGACAGCTCATCTCGCAGGCTCGAGAGGTCAGCATGTCCATCACTCACCACAGTGGTGCGCGCCCGCAGGACGCCACCACGGCGCGCATGCCGCGCCTGCGACGCTCGACCGTCGCCATCGCCCTGTCCGCCGCGCTCGCCGGTGGCACCCTCGTCGCCGGAGCCGGCCAGGCCTCGGCAGCACCCGCCCCGTCCACCGCGGCGGCCACCTCGACGGCCGGCCTCTCGACCACCGGCCACGGGCTCGTCACGGCCCGGACCTCCAAGCCCGTCGTCAAGGTGTCGGTCTCGCGCAAGACCGCCAAGCAGGGCAAGGGCAGCACCCGTCCCCGGTTCACCGTCCAGGCCACGAAGGGCGGCGACGCGGTCAAGGGCCGGGTCCGGCTCTTCGTCGACGGCAAGAAGGTCAACGTCAAGAAGCTCAACAAGAACGGCATCGTGCGCATGAAGCCGTTGCTGAAGCACTACGACGTCGGCAAGAACCGCATCCGCCTGACCGTCGTGCCCGCCAAGTCCACCGGCCTGGCCAAGGTCAAGAAGCACCGCACCATCCGGGTGAAGGCGAAGCAGACGAGCGGGGCCAAGGTCGTCCAGGTCGCCAACCGGTACGTCGGCTACCGCTACTCCTACGGCGGCACCAGCCCGTCGTCGGGCTTCGACTGCTCCGGCTTCACCTCGTACGTGTACAAGAAGGCGACCGGCAAGAACCTGCCGCGCACCACGTCCGCGCAGAAGCGGGCCGGCAAGGCGGTCTCGCGGTCCCAGGCCCGCCCCGGTGACATCGTCTACACCCCGGGCCACGTCTCGATCTACGCCGGCAACGGCAAGATCATCGAGTCGGCGCGTCCCGGCGTCGGCGTCGTCAAGCGCAAGATGTGGCAGGACAACCCCACGTTCGTCCGCGTCTGACGCGCACCGCACGCACCGCACGCCCGTGCCCGGCACGGCTCGACCTGTTCGAGCCGTGCCGGGCACGGGCGTGCGGCGTTCCCCCAAAAGTCGTAGGCCACGTTCCCCCTCCCGCCAGAAGCGACGACGACACCGCCCCGGCCAGGCTGGGAGCACCGCGCCGGAACCGGCCCGGCCACACGCGAGAGGGGATCACGTGCCCGCCATCCAGATCACCGGGCTCCGCAAGTCGTACGGAGCGTTCGACGCCGTGCACGACGTCGACCTGACGGTCGAACCGGGCCGCGTCGTCGGTCTGCTCGGCCCGAACGGCGCCGGCAAGACCACCACCCTGCACGTCCTGCTCGGGCTCGCCGCACCCACCGCCGGTGAGGCACTCGTCCAGGGTCGCCGCCACCACGACCTCGACCAGCCCGCCCGGACCGTGGGCGCGCTGCTCGACGCCGGTGGCCTGCACCCCGGCCGCACCGGCCGGGACCACCTCCGGATCCTCGCCCTGGCGGCCGGGCTCCCCGCCCACCGGGTCGACGACGTCCTGGAGATCGTGTCGATGACACCCGCCGCCGACCGCCGGGTGCGCACCTACTCGCTGGGGATGCGGCAGCGGCTCGGGCTGGCCGCCGCGCTCCTCGGCGACCCGGCGGTGCTCGTCCTCGACGAACCCGCCAACGGGCTCGACCCGGCCGGCATGCGCTGGCTGCGCGAGATGCTGCGGTCCTTCGCCGACGGCGGCGGTGCCGTCCTGCTCGCCAGCCACGTCCTCGCCGAGGTGACGCAGGTGGCCGACGACGTCGTCGTCGTCGGACAGGGCCGGGTCATCACCGCGGGCCCGCTGGACGAGCTCGTCCGCGACGCCTCCCTCGAGGACGTCTACCTCGACCTGACCGCCACCACCGCAGGAGTCCGCTGATGTTCCGTGCCGAGATGCTCAAGCTCCGTTCCACCCGGTCGCCGTGGATCATCGGGATCGTCGCGCTCGCCGGCGCCGCGCTCCTCCAGACGGTGACCATCCTGCTGCCCCGCCTGCTCGAGGGCCTCGACGAGCTCGCCGCCACCGAGGGGCCGACCGGTCCGGCCGCGGACCTGGTCCCCGACCTGGCCGCCCTGACGGACCTGGGCAGCGCCTCCGTCCAGCGCGGCATGCTCGACCTGCTCGGCAACGGGCCGTCGGGCACGGGATCCGTCGGGGTCGCGACCCTGTGCATGCTCATCCTGGGCGCGCTCGCCGGCACGACGGACTTCCGCACGGGCGGCATCGTCCCGACCGCGCTCGTGGTCCCGTCGCGCACCCGCGTCCTGCTGGGCAAGGTGGGCGCGACGGCCGCGGCGGCGGCGACGATCGGTGCCGGGCTCGCGCTCGTCTCGGCGCTCGGCCTCGCGTCCGCGCTGCTGACCGCACCGGGCACCGGGCTGGCCCTCGGGGCCGGTGACGTCCTGGGGATCTGGGCGCGCGGTCTGTGCGTCCTCGTCGCGTTCGCCTGGCTGGGCCTGGGGGTCGGCATCCTCGTGCGGGGCCAGGTCGCCGCGGTCGTCGTGGTCGTGGCGGTCGCCTTCGTCGAGCCCATGGTCCAGACGGTCGTCGCCCTGCTGTCCGGCGGTTCCTCCGCCGTGTCGTGGATGCCCCTGACCCTCGGCGCGCTCGCGTCGACCGGCCAGGGCGCCGCCGGCCTCCTCGGTGACGCCGGGACGATCGGGGTGGCAGCCGCCCTCGCCGGGCTCGCCGCGTGGGTGGTCGTCGTGCTCGGCTCCGGGGCGGTCACGTTCCGCCGCCGCGACCTCGTGTGACCCCGGCGCGTCCGGCGGACCGTGGCCTCCCGGCCCGGTCTGCCGGGCCACCGGTATCCTCGCCCCAGCACCCGACGGACGGAAGGCACCGCGTGACCGGCCCCCTGTTCCGGCGTCTCCGCGCCGCCCGTGCCACCCCCACCGCCCGCGACGCCGCGCTCGGGGCGGTGGTCGGTGCCCTGACGCTCGTCCTCTTCCTGGTGGTGGAGCGGGTGGCGTTCGACGAGGTGGTCGCACCGCTCGTCGGCCAGGCCGCCGACGCCGGGCACCTCGGGACCGGCGGGCGCCTCGCGGTGGTCGGCGTCATCGTCGCCCAGGCCATGCTCCTGACCCTGCGCCGGCGGTCCCCGCTGCTCTGCCTCGCGCTCGTCGCCGCCGCCCAGGTGGCGCTCGTGGCGGTCCTGCCTCCGCTCATGACCTTCCAGGCGCCGGCCACGCTGGTCGCGGCCTACTCGGTGGGCGCGCACCTCCCGCGGCGCGGCGCGCTCGGGTGGTCGGGCGCGGCGGCGGTCGTGCAGACCGTCCTCGCGTTCGTGCTCACGGGACCCGTCCCCGAGCACCTCCCCGCCGCCGGCACCGCCGCGACCCAGCTCTGGACCGGGCTGCTGTCCGCGGTGCTGGCCTACGTGGCGGCCACAGCCGTCGGTGTGTACGTCGGCACCCGCCGGGAGCTGGAGACGCAGCTGCGCGAACGTGTCGAGCAGGCGGAGCGTGAGCGGGAGGCGCTGGCGGCCCGCGCGGTGCTCGAGGAGCGCGGCCGCATGGCGCGCGAGCTGCACGACGTCGCCGCGCACCACCTGTCCGGCATCGTCGTCCAGGCCGCCGCGGCGGAGCGTCTCGTCGGCACGGACCCGGACCGCGCGCGGGAGTCGTTGCGCTGGATCCGCACGCAGGGCCGCTCGACGCTGGACGACCTGCGCCTCGTCGTCGGCCTGCTGCGGTCCGGCGACCGGGCCGACGGCCGCGACGGCGACGCACCGCAGCCCACCCTCGACGACCTGCCGGCGCTGCTCACCCTCGCCCGGTCCACGGGTGCGGACGTCCGCCACGAGGTCCGGGGTACCGAGCAGGACCTCCCGCCGAACGCCCAGCGCACCGTCTACCGGGTGCTGCAGGAGTCGCTCGCGAACGCCCGCCGGCACGCGCCCGGCCAGCCCGTCACCGTCGTCGTCGACCACCGGCCGGACGAGGTGGTGCTCACCGTGCGCAACCGCGTCGTCGTGCCAGGCGACGGCCCGGCGGCGGCCGGCCGGCCCGCCGAGGGACGCCCCGGGCGGGCCGCACCGCCGGGGCACGGCATCATCGGCATGTCCGAGCGCGCCGCCCTGGTCGGCGGCACGCTGCAGGCCTCGGTCACGCCCGACGGCGCCTGGCTCGTCCGCCTGGCGGTCCCCCGCGAGGTACCCATCGGCCGCGCGGCGCCCGGCGCCGAGACGCTGCAGGAGCCGACCCGCCCCGGCGTCGGGCAGGAGGCGTCGTGACCCGGGTGGTGCTGGTCGACGACCAGTCCGTGGTCCGCGCGGGTTTCGCGGTCATCCTCGGCTCCGAGGGGATCGACGTCGTGGGCGAGGCCTCCAGCGGCACCCAGGCCGTCGAGGTCGTCCGGCGGGTGCGTCCCGACGTCGTGTGCATGGACGTCCGCATGCCCGGGGGCGACGGCATCACCGCGACCCGGGAGCTGGCCGGGCCCGGCGTCGTCGACCCGGTGCCGGTGCTCGTGGTGAGCACGTTCGACCTGGACGACTACGTGTTCGGCGCCCTCGAGGCCGGGGCCAGCGGGTTCCTGCTCAAGGACGCCGAGCCGGAGGTGCTGGTCGACGCGGTCCGGCGGGTGGCGTCGGGCGACGGGCTCGTGGACTCCTCGCTCACCCGGCGCGTCCTGGACGAGTTCGCCCGCCGGCGGGCGCCCGCGCCGCGCGACGACGGCGCGGCCGGTCTGCTGACGCCGCGCGAGCACGAGATCGTCACCCTGCTGTGCCGGGGGTCGTCGAACGCGGAGATCGCCGCCGCGCTGTTCCTCGAACCGAGCACCGTCAAGTCCCACCTGGGCCGGGTCATGACGAAGACCGGCACCCGCGACCGCGTCCAGCTGGTCGTGTGGGCGTTCGAGCACGGGGTCGCGGGCCCGGTCAGGCGTTCAGCACCTCCGGGGCCACGGTGAGCCCCCCGCCCTCCGGGTCGCGGTCGACGACGACCCGGTCGCCGTCGGTCACGTCACCGGAGAGCAGGAGCCGGGCCAGCCGGTCCCCGATCTCCCGCTGCACCAGGCGCCGCAGCGGGCGGGCGCCGTACGCCGGGTCGAAGCCCTCGAGCGCCAGCCACTCACGCGCCGACTCCGTCACCGACAGGGTGATGCGCCGGTCCGCGAGCCGCGCCGCGAAGGCGGCGACCTGGAGCTCGACGATCCGCCCCAGCTCGGTGATCGACAGCGCGTCGAACACCACCACGTCGTCCAGCCGGTTGAGGAACTCGGGCTTGAACGACGCCCGGACGGTCGTCAGCACGTTCTCCCGCTTCGCGGCGTCGTCCAGCGTCGGGTCCACGAGGAACTGGGACCCCAGGTTCGACGTCAGCACCAGGATGGTGTTGCGGAAGTCCACCGTGCGGCCCTGGCCGTCCGTCAGGCGGCCGTCGTCGAGCACCTGCAGCAGGATGTCGAACACCTCGGGGTGCGCCTTCTCCACCTCGTCGAGCAGCACCACGGAGTACGGCCGGCGGCGCACCGCCTCGGTGAGCTGGCCGCCCTCCTCGTAGCCGACGTACCCCGGAGGGGCGCCGACCAGGCGCGCGACCGAGTGCTTCTCGGAGTACTCCGACATGTCGATGCGGACCATCGCCCGCTCGTCGTCGAAGAGGAAGTCGGCCAGCGACTTCGCGAGCTCGGTCTTGCCCACGCCCGTGGGGCCGAGGAACAGGAACGAACCGGTGGGGCGGTCGGGGTCGGCGACGCCGGCCCGCGAGCGCCGGACGGCGTCGGACACGGCGGCCACCGCCGACCGCTGCCCGATCAGCCGTTCGCCGATCACGTCCTCCATGCCGAGGAGCTTCTCCTGCTCGCCCTGCAGCATCCGCCCGGCCGGGATACCGGTCCAGGCCGCGACGACCTCGGCGACCTCGTCCGCGCCGACCCGGTCGGCGATCATCGGCGCCTCGTGCGCGACGTCCTCGGCCGCGGAGACGGAGGCCTCGGCCTGCTCGGCATCGGTCAGCTCGCGTTCGACGGCGGGGATCTCGCCGTACTGCACGCGCGCGGCGCCCTCGAGGTCGCCCTCGCGGAGCTTGCGCTCGGCGTCCACGCGGAGCTCGTCGAGCCGGGCGCGCAGGTCGCCCACCCGGTTGTGGCCGGCCTTCTCCGCCTCCCAGCGGGCCGTCAGCGCGGCCAGCTGCTCGCGCTTGTCCGCCAGGTCCGAGCGGAGGCGCTCGAGGCGGTCCTGCGCGGTCGCGTCGGCCGAGTTGTCGGCCTCGGAGAGCACGACCTCCTCCATCTCCAGCCGGGTGACGGCACGCTGCAGCTCGTCGATCTCGACGGGCGAGGAGTCGAGCTCCATGCGCAGGCGGGAGGCGGCCTCGTCGACCAGGTCGATGGCCTTGTCGGGGAGCTGGCGGCCGGAGACGTACCGGTCGGACAGCGTCGCGGCGGCGACGAGGGCGGAGTCGGCGATGGTCACCTTGTGGTGCGCCTCGTACCGCTCCTTGAGCCCCCGCAGGATCGCCACGGTGTCCTCGACCGAGGGCTCGCCGACGAAGACCTGCTGGAAGCGCCGCTCGAGGGCCGGGTCCGTCTCGATGTGCTCGCGGAACTCGTCCAGGGTGGTGGCGCCCACCATCCGCAGCTCGCCACGGGCG
This sequence comes from Isoptericola sp. S6320L, assembly GCF_023015685.1. Taxonomy (NCBI): domain Bacteria; kingdom Bacillati; phylum Actinomycetota; class Actinomycetes; order Micrococcales; family Promicromonosporaceae; genus Isoptericola; species Isoptericola sp. S6320L. The sequence continues at coordinate 27,952 of NZ_JALKAT010000019.1, read as the reverse complement.
AGCATGGGCTTGAGCATGTTGCCCGCGTCCATGGCGCCTTCCCCGCCGGCGCCCGCGCCCACGACGGTGTGCAGCTCGTCGATGAAGGTGACGACCTCGCCGTCGGACGAGGCGATCTCCTCGAGGACCGCCTTGAGCCGTTCCTCGAACTCGCCGCGGTACTTGGCGCCGGCGACCATGCCGACCAGGTCCAGCGCGACGAGGCGCTTGCCCTGCAGCGACGTCGGGACGTCGCCGGCGACGATGCGCTGGGCCAGGCCTTCGACGACGGCCGTCTTGCCGACGCCGGGCTCGCCGATGAGCACGGGGTTGTTCTTGGTGCGGCGGGACAGCACCTGCACGACGCGCCGGATCTCGGCGTCCCGGCCGATGACCGGGTCGAGCTTGCCGTCCCGGGCGCGCGCGGTGAGGTCGGTGCCGTACTGCTCCAGGGCCTTGTAGGTGCCCTCCGGGTTGGGGCTGGTGACGCGTCCGGAGCCGCGGACCGCGGGCAGCGCGGCACGCAGCGCGTCGGCCGTCGCCCCCGCCGCCGTCAGCGCCTGCGCGGCCGAGGACTGCCCGGCGGCCAGCGCGATGAGCAGGTGCTCGGTCGAGACGTACTCGTCGCCGAGTCCCTCGGCCTCCTGCGCGGAGGTGGTCAGGACGGACTGCATCGGCCGGGACGGTGCCGGCTGGGCGACGCCCTCGCCGCTCACCGTGGGCAGCGCGACGAGCGCCGCGCGCACCTTCTGACCGATCTGCTGCGGGTTGGCACCGACGGCCTCGAGGAGACCGACGGCGACCCCGCCGGACTGCTGCAGCAGCGCGGCCAGCAGGTGGGCCGGCTCGAGCTGGGGGTTGCCGGCCGCCGACGCCGACTGCACGGCGTCGCCGATGGCCTGCTGCGACATCGTCGTGAACTTGGTGTCCATGGGTCCTCCGTGTCCGCTCCTGGGGTGCTGCCGAGTTCAACCTCCGCAAAGTTGAGTCTATTCCACTCAACCCTGCCGCGCAGGCCGTCGGGCGCACGTCCTGCCGCCAGCGCGTGCCGCCCGCCCCTCCGTGGGTGATGCTGGACAGGTGCAGACACCCACCCGAGGCCGAGGCCGCCTCCGCACCGCCGTCGTCGCCCTGCTCGCCATGGTGGGGCTGCTCGCCCTCGCCGGCTGCATGAAGGTCGACATGGACATGACGCTGTCCGAGGACGACACCGTCTCGGGGTCGCTCGTCATGGGGTTCTCCGACGAGCTCGCCACCAGCATGGGCATGGACCCCCAGCAGCTCTGGGACCAGGCCGGCGGCGAGATCGCCAGCGACCTGCCGGAGGGCGCGACCCAGGAGCCGTACGCGGACGGCGAGTACACCGGCACCACGATGACGTTCACCGACGTCCCGATCGAGGAACTGTCCGGTACGGGCACCGACGAGCTGTCCATCACCCGTGAGGGCGACGAGTACGTCGTGGCCGGCACCATGGACATGACCGACGACACGGGTCAGCTCGACTCCCTGCCCGGCGGGGTCGCGGACGCCTTCGACGTCCGCCTGGCCGTCACGTTCCCGGGCGAGATCACCGACACGAACGGCACCGTCGAGGGCAGCACGGTCGAGTGGCGCCCCGCCATGGGCGAGAGCACCGAGATCTACGCCCGTGGCGACGCCGGCGGCGGGCTCGGTTCCGGCGGGTTCCCCTGGTGGATCGTCGGCGTCGTGGTCGGCCTGGCCGTCATCGCGCTCGTCGCCGTCCTGGTGGTGCGCAACAACCGCCGCGACGGGACCGCCGCCGCGACGGGCACCGGCAGCTACGCGACGGGACCCGGCAGCCACACCGGCGGCGCGTCGGCGCCCAACCCGTACACGCCCGGGGGCACGCCGCCCCAGCCCGCGCCGCCGCTGGGCCAGCCGCCCGTGGCCGCGCCGGGCCAGCCGCCGCTCGCCTCCCCGCAGCCGCCGGCGGAGCCGCCGCACCCGGCGCCCGAGCGGCCCGACGCACCGGGTGGCGCGCCGGAGGACCCCGGAGCCCCCGGCGAGCGACCCGACCAGCCCCGCTGAGTAGGCTCGGCGGGATGACGTCCGCACCCGGCCCCGCCGCACCCGGTCCTGCCACACCCGTGTCCCCGGAGCCGACCGCCTGGCGCCCCGACCTGCTGGGCGACGGCTTCGAGGCACGCACCCTGCCCCTGCCCGACGGCGCCGAGGCCACGCTCGTGCGGTACACACCTTCGGTGGCGCCCGACGGCAGGCCCGCGCGGGTCGCCGTGCTGGCGGTCCACGGGTTCGTCGACTACTTCTTCCACCCGCACGTGGCCCGGGCGCTCGGAGCCGCGGGGTACGCGTTCTACGCCGTCGACCTGCGCGGGCACGGACGCTCATGGGGCGCGCACGCCGCAGCGGGCCACGACCCGAACCAGGTGCCGGACATCGCGGTCTACGCCCAGGACCTGGACGCGGCCGCCGCCGTCGTCCGGGCCGCCGGGCACGAGCGGCTGGTCGTGCTGGGCCACTCCACGGGCGGCCTGGTCGCCCCGCTGTGGGCCGCGGCACGGCCCGGCCGGGCCGACGCCGTGGTGCTCAACAGCCCGTGGTTCCGGTTGAACAAGCCTCGCCTGACGCGCTGGGCCGCGACAGCGATGGTGGAGACGGTCGCCCCGGTGGCGCCGCGGGCCGTGGTGAGCCACCTCGTGGCGGACTACGCCCTGGCCCTGCACGCCGAGCACGGCGGCGAGTGGGAGTTCGACCCCGCGTGGAAGTGGCACGAGCCCTTCGCCGTCCGGGCGGTCTGGCTGCGGTCGGTGCTGCGGTCCCAGCGACGCCTCTCCCGCGGCCTGGACCTGGACGTCCCGGTGCTCGTGCTCTCCTCCGACCGGTCCAGCCGCGACCAGCACCTCACCACCGACACGGTGCTGGACGTGGGGCACATGCGCGCCGTCGCGCCGGTGCTCGGCGACGACGTCAGCTACATGACCGTCCGCGGCGGGGCGCACGACCTGACCCTCTCCCCTGCCCCGGCCCGCGACGAGTTCCTCGACGCCGTCGTCGGCTGGCTCGACGCCTCCGTCTGAGCGGGTCGCGGCGGACCCACCGCCATGTCCGAATCCCGCTAGCCGAACGCCGCCACGGCACGCGAGGATGGGTCTCGTGATCCTCCCCGCCACCGCACCGGACCCCGTGTTCGCCGAGCGCTACCGCGCGATCGCCGCGCGCGACGTGCGGTTCGACGGACAGTTCTTCACCGCCGTGCGCACCACCGGCATCTACTGCCGTCCCTCCTGCCCGGCCCGCACCCCGCGGCAGGAGAACGTCACCTTCTACCTGACCAGCGCGGCCGCCCACGGCGCCGGGTACCGGGCCTGCAAGCGCTGCCTGCCGGAGGCCGCGCCCGGCACCCCGGCGTGGGACCTGCGCGGCGACCTGACGGCGCGCGCCATGCGGCTCGTGGCCGACGGCGTCGTCGACCGCGAGGGCGTCGACGGCCTGGCCGCCCGCCTCGGTTACAGCCCCCGGCACGTGGGCCGCGTGCTGCGCGAGGACCTCGGCGCCGGCCCCCTCACCCTCGCCCGGGCGCACCGCGCGCAGACCGCCCGCACCCTGCTGACCAGCACCGCCCTGCCGGTGGCCGACGTCGCGTTCGCCGCCGGGTTCGGCAGCATCCGCCAGCTCAACGACACGGTGCGGGAGATCTTCGCGACCACCCCGACGGAGCTGCGCGCCCGCGCCACCGGCCCCGCCATCGCCGTCCCCACGGACCGCACCGGGGACGAGCCCACCAGCCGTGTCCGCCTCCAGGTCACGCTCCCCGTGCGCGAACCGTTCGACGCCGTCGGGACCGTCGCCTATCTCGGCGCGCGCGCCGTCGAGGGCGTGGAGACCGCCAGTGTCGACGGTCGTCAGGCGACGTACGCCCGCACGCTCCTGCTGCCCCACGGCCCCGGCGCCGTGCACGTGACCGCCGGTGCCGCCGTCGGCCCCGGGCGGGTGGCCCTGCGCCTGGAGCTCGCCTCGCTGCAGGACGTCGCCACCGCCGTCGCCCGCGTGCGCCGCCTGCTCGACCTGGACGCCGACCCGGTCGCCGTGGACGCCGCGCTCGGCGCCGACCCGGCGCTGGCCGCGAGCGTCGCCGCGACCCCGGGCACCCGCGTGCCGGGCGCCGCCGACCCGCACGAGCTCGTGGTCCGCGCGATCGTGGGCCAGCAGATCTCCGTCGCCGCGGCCCGTACCCACCTCGGCCGGCTGACCGCAGCCGCCGGCACGCCGTACGCGTCCGGGTTCGACGGGCTGACCCGGCTGTTCCCGACCGCCGCGCAGGTCGCCGACGACGACGGCGCCCACCTCGCGCTGCCCGCCCGCCAGCGGCAGACGGTCACCACGACCGCCCGCGCGCTGGCCGACGGCACGCTCCGCCTCGACGTCGGGGCCGATGCCGACGCCCTGCGTGCCGACCTCGAGGCCCGCCCGGGCATCGGCCCGTGGACCTCCGGGTACGTCGCGCTGCGCGTGCTGGGCCACCCCGACACCTGGCTGACGGGCGACGTGGCGCTGCGCGCCGGCGCCCGGGCGCTGGGCCTGCCTGACGACCCCCGCGCGCTCGCCGAGCGCGCCGCCTCCTGGGCGCCCTGGCGCTCGTACGCCGCCCGGCACGTCTGGCGTGCCGCCGCCCCCACCGGAAGGACCTCGCCATGACCGCCTCGACCACCCTCGACACCCCCGACGGCCCGTTCACGATCGTCGCCGACGACGGCGTGGTGCTCGCCTCCGGGTGGACCGACGACGTCGCGTCCCTGCTCACGCTGGTCCACCCGGAGCTGCTGCCGGCCGGCCCGGGCGCCCCGACGGTCCGCGCGGTCCCCGAGTCCGCCGCCGACGTCGCGGCCCCCGCGACGGCCGTGCGGGCCTACTACGCCGGCGACCCGACCGGCGTCGGGCAGGTGCCCGTACGGCAGCGGTCCGGGCCCTACCGCCAGCACGCCTGGGAGGTGCTGCGGACCGTCCCGCCGGGGACCCGGGTGACGTACACCGAGTACGCCGACCGGACCGGTCGGCCGGCAGCCGTGCGCGCCGCCGCCGGAGCGTGCGCCCGCAACGCCGCCGCCCTGTTCGTGCCGTGCCACCGCGTGCTGCGCAGCGACGGGACGCTCGGCGGGTTCCGCTACGGGTTGGACATCAAGGAGTCGCTGCTCGCCCGCGAGCGCGCCGCGGCCTGACCTGTCGCCCCGGACCGGGTCTCGTCCCGTCCGGGGCGCGTGGCCAGGAGCGCCCACAGGATGCAGGCGAGGTCGACCCCCTCCTGCAGCCATGCGCCGGCGAGCGCGGGGAGCCGCCCGGTGGCCGCCACGACCATGAGCAGCGACGACAGCCCGATCCCGAGCGCGATGGCCTGCCACGCGACGCGCACGGTGCGCTGACCGATCCGCACCGCCGTGACGGTGCGCGCCAGGTCGTCGTGCACCGCCACCGCGTCGGCCGACTCCGTCGCGGCCGTCGAGCCTCGTGCCCCCATGGCCATGCCGATGTCGGCCACGGCGAGGACGGGCGCGTCGTTCACCCCGTCCCCCACCATCAGCACCGGGCGGTCCGGCAGCCGTCGCACGGCGTCGACCTTGTCCTGCGGCAGGAGCCCGGCGCGCACGTCGTCGATGCCCACCTGGTCCGCGACGTGCCGGGCGGTGACCTCGGCGTCCCCGGTGAGCATGACGGTGGTGCGGACCCCGGCGCCGCGCAGGGCCGCCAGCGTGTGGCGGGCCTCGGGTCGGAGCTCGTCCGCGAGGAGCACCGTCCCCGCGTACGAGCCGTCGACCGCCACGTGGACACCGATCTGCCCGGCCCCGGGCCGGGGGGCGGGGTGGCGGGGGTCCTCACCGACGTAGGCCAGCTTGCCCACGGCGACGGCGTGCCCGTCGACCTCCGCGCGAGCACCACGGGCCGTCTCCTCCACGACGTCGTGCCCGGGCGAGAGCTCGATGCCGCGCTGGTGCGCGGCCCGCACGATGGCGGCGGCCAGCGCATGCACCGAGTACTGCTCGACGGAGGCCGCGAGCGCGAGCAGCTCCTCGGCGCTGCGCCCCGGGACGGGCAGCACCTCCGCGACGACGGGTGCACCCCGGGTGAGCGTCCCCGTCTTGTCGAGGGCGACCGTCCGCACCCGGGACAGCAGCTCGAGGGTGCCCGCGGACTTGACGATGATCCCGTTCGACGCGGCGCGGGACATCCCCGACATGAACGCCACGGGCGCGGCGATGATCAGCGGGCAGGGGGTGGCGACGACGAGCACCTCCGCGAACCGGGTCGCGTCCCCGCTCAACGCCCAGGCCGCGGCAGCGACCAGGAGCGCCACCACCGTGAAGGGCACCGCCACGCGGTCCGCGAGGCGGACGAACGGCGCCTTGGACGCCTGCGCCTGCTTCACGAGCTCGATGATCGCCTGGTACTGCGACGTCGCCGCGGTCGCCGTGGCACGCACCCGCACCGCATCCGAGCCGGCGACCGAGCCCGAGAGCACCGGGTCACCGCGGTGGTGCTCCACCGGGAGCGACTCCCCGGTCAGCGAGGACTCGTCGAACGTCGCGGCCGCGGTGAGGAGGAGCCCGTCCACCGGGACGACCTCCCCCGGCCGGACCCACACCTCGTCCTCGGGCCGGATCTGATCGACGGGTACCTCCTCGAGCGCCCCCTCGGGCCCGGCGCGCTGGGCGACGCGGGGCTCCCGGGCGAGCAGAGCCGTCAGCTCGCGGCGCGCCCGGCCGTTCGCCGAGGTCTCGAGCGCCTCCCCGCCGGAGAGCATGAGGCACACGACCAACGCTGCCCAGTACTCGCCGACCAGCACCGTGGCGGCCACCGACAGCACGGCCAGCATGTCGACGCCGTAGGTACCGGCACGCAGGTCCATGACCATGCGGCGCCCCCGGACCACGACGAGGACGAGCGCGAAGGCCGAGACGGCGATCTGCGCCGACCCGGCCGGACCGAACGCTTCGAGCAGGCCGCCGACGCCCCCCGTCGCCACCGTGGCGGTGACCCACGGATAGCGGCGGACTGCGAGGCGTCGACCTCGTTCGTCCCTCGTCCTCATCAGCAACCACCTCTGCGGCCTCGGCGGACGCACGCGGGGCCGCGGCGTCCGCCGCACCCCACCACCACCGTGCGGAGCCGCGCCGGTGGGAGGCCAGAGGCGAAGGTCCTGCCGGTTCAGTGGTCCCGGGGCCGGCCGGCGGGATCGTCGTCCAAGGTGCGTCCCGGACCACCGGGCCCGGGATGGTCCGGCTCAGCGGAGTCGGCGTCGACCGGCCCGGCACCGTCGGCACCGTCGTCGGCACCGTCGTCGGCACCGTCGGCGTCCTCGTCGTCGGGGGCGTCGAGCGGTCCCGCCATCTCGTTCGGCCGCAGCACGGCCTCGTCCACCTTGCCGGTGCGGAACCCGGCGCGGCTGACCAGGTGCGCCGCCACGGGCGCCGTCGCGAGCTGGAACACGGCCACCAGGACCAGCATCGACACCGCCGACCAGCTGCGCACCCGCAGCGCGAGGGCGAGGAGCAGCAGGAGCAGGCCGAGCACCTGCGGCTTGGTCACCACGTGCATCCGGTCGAGCAGCGAGGGGAACCGCAGCACCCCGACGCCGGCCGCGAAGGTCAGGAAGGCGCCGGCCAGCAGGCAGATCGCGGCGACGACGTCAGCGACCGTCGTCCAGGTGCCGGCGTCGACCTCCGTCATACGGGCTCCTCCTCGTCCGTGGACCCGGCTTCCGCCGGTGCGCCCGACTCCGCCCCCACGTCCGGCCGGGACCCGGACTGGCGGACGCCGAACCGCGAGATGACCACCGAGCCCACGAACCCCACCAGCGAGAGCGCCAGGAGGATCGGCACCGTCTCGGTGCGTCGCGACCACACGGCCTCGATGGCGATCGCGCACACGAGGCTCGCCGTCAGCAGGTCCAGGCCGAGCGCGCGGTCGAGCATCGAGGGGCCGCGCTCCACGCGTACCAGCGCCATCAGGGCGGCGGCCGCCACCAGCACCGCCGCGATCACGACCACCACGACCATCAGGTCGGCACCTCCTCGTGGTGCTCCGTCGGTCCCGCCAGGCCGCACCGCTCGAGGACGGCGTCACCGGCGAGGGCCCGCAGCACGCGCTCCTCGAGCTCCTCGGTGCTGCGGCGCACCCCGTCGGCCCCGCCGAACCCTTCGATGTCGAGCACGTGCACGAACACGCGACCGGTCCGCCGGCTGGTCTCCACCGCGAGCGTCCCCGGGACCAGGGTGGCCAGCACCGAGGTGAGGGTCAGGAACACGTCGTCCGGGTTGCGCAGCTGCACCCGCACGATCGCCCCCTGCGGCGGCGGGCCGGGCCGCAGGGCGGTCCAGGCCACCTGGAGCGAGGCGACCACCAGGTCCGCGACGAACCGCCACGCGAGCCGGCAGAACGGCAGGAACCGGAACGCGGCGTCGGCCTTGATCGGCGGGAGCGGGAAGGCCACCACCACCACGACGGCGAGGAGCGCGCCCGCGATCACGTTGGCCCAGGACAGGTCGCCCCACAGCAGCACCCAGACGGCGGCGAGCAGCACCACGGCGGGCCACTGGGCCACCGGGCGGCCCACCACACGGCGCAGGGCGCCGGCACGACGGCGCGGTTGCTCGGTCATGGCTGCCCCTCGTCCTCGGAGACCTCCACCGACTCGCCCGTGCCGCGCTCCGACCCGCCGGGGTACACGGCGTTGACGTAGGTGAACCCGTCCATCGAGGTGCGCGCGGCCCGCTCCGCATAGCCGTACAGCGGTCCGGCGACCACGGTGAGCGCCAGGCCGAAGGCCACGAGGGCGCCCGCCGGCAGCACCAGGCTGCGCGGCAGGGCCAGGTCACGCGCGACGCCCGACGGCGCCTCCTGCCAGAACGCCTTGTTCCACGCCTTCACGACGGCGTAGAGGGTGAGCAGCGACGTGACCACCGATCCCACGACCAGCGCCCACGCGAGGCCCGACCCGTCCCGGACGCCCTCGGTGATCAGCCCCACCTTGCCCAGAAAACCCGAGAACGGGGGGATGCCCGCGAGGTTCATCGCCGGGACGAAGAACAGCACGGCCAGGACCGGTGCGAGGCGGGCCAGACCGCCCAGCCGGTCCAGCGACGTCGACCCGCCCCGCCACTCCACGAGCCCCACCACGAGGAACAACGCCGTCTGGACGGAGATGTGGTGCACCACGTAGAAGATGGCGGCGGCGGTGCCCGCCTCGGAGGCGAGCGCGACACCGAAGATCATGTAGCCGATGTGGCTCACCAGCGTGAACGACAGCAGCCGCTTGACGTCGTTCTGGGCGACGGCGCCCAGGATGCCCACCAGCATCGTGGCCAGCGCGAGAGCCATCAGCACCCGGTCCACGGCGTCGTCGTCGGGGAACAGCAGCGTCTGGGTCCGCAGGATCGAGTAGACGCCCACCTTGGTCAGCAGGCCCGCGAAGACCGCCGTCACCGGGGCGGGGGCGGTCGGGTACGAGTCGGGCAGCCAGGCGGCCAGCGGGAAGATCGCCGCCTTGATGGCGAACGCCAGCAGCAGCAGGGCCTGCAGCGCGAGGCGCACGGTGGGGTCGATGTCCGGCAGGCGCTCGGCGAGCTGCGCCATGTTGACGGTGCCCGTCGCGGCGTAGATCAGGGCGATCGCCGTGAGGAACAGCAGCGAGGACATCAAGGTCACGACGATGTACACGGACCCGGCCCGCACCCGTTCCGCCGTCCCACCGAGCGTCAGCAGCACCGCCGACGCCGCGAGCAGGATCTCGAAACCGACGTAGAGGTTGAACAGGTCGCCCGTCAGGAACGCGTTGGCGACGCCCGCGGCCAGCACCAGGTACGTCGGGTGGAAGATCGCCACCGGGATCGTCCCGCCGAAGCGGCCACCCTCGCGGGGGTCCTCCCCCTCGGGGATGCCCTGTCCGAGGGAGTAGAGGAGCACGCACAGCAGCATCACGCCGCTCACGGTGAGCGTGAGGGCGGAGAGCCGGTCCGCGACCAGGGCGATGCCGACGGGTGCCGCCCAGCCGCCGACGTCCACCACCACCGGGCCGTTGTCCGCCGCCGCCATGAGCCCGGCCGACGACGCCGTCGTCACCGACAGCGCCGTGACGCTGATGACCCGCTGGACGTTCGCGTACCGGTGCAGGGCGAGCGTGAGACCGGCCGCGAAGAGCGGCAGGAGCACGGGCAGCGGCACGAGGGTCTGCACGGACCACAGCGCAGCGGTGTCGATCATCGCGCACCACCACCCTGCGGGCCGTGCTGGTCGCGCTCGTCACGCTCGTCACGCCCACGCTGCGCGCGCAGCCGTTCCGCACGCTCGACCACCTGGTCGTAGACGGTGGCCGCCTCCTCGTCCAGCGTCTCGCCCGTCTCGGCCGCGTCGGAGTCCTCGTACGCGGGCGCGTTGTCGGCGGCCTGCCGGGCCACGCGCCGGTCCTCCTCGTCGTCCGCGACCTCGTCGTGGCCGTGGAGCTGCCAGGACCGGTACGCCAGCGCGAGCACGAACGACGTCAGCGCGAGCGTGATGACGATCGCCGTGAGGATCATGGCCTGCGCGAGCGGGTCGCTCATCCGCACGTCCGCCGGGGCGTTGCCCACCACCGGCGACGCCCCCGCGCGGCCTCCCGCGACGAGGAGCATCAGGTTGGCGCCGTTGCTCAGCAGGACGATGCCGAGCAGCACCCGGGTGAGCGGGCGGTCCAGCAGCAGGTAGACGCCGGCGCCGCACAGCACGCCCACGGCGAGGAGCAGCACGGCCGACGGGGTGTTCTCCAGGACGATCACGCGACCCCCTCCGTCGAGCGGGGACGTGACCGCTGCTCGCTCTGCCGGTCGATCTCGGCGCCGAGGGTGCGCAGCAGGTCGAGGACGAGGCCGACCACCACGAGCATCACGCCGACGTCGAAGAAGAGCGAGGTCACCAGGTGCACCTTGCCCAGCACGGGCACGGTGAGGTCGATGATGACGCTCTCCAGCACCTCGTTGCCGGTCAGCAGGGCCGCCAGCCCCACCCCGGCGGACAGGAACAGCCCGGAGCCGAGCAGCACGCCCGGCTGCACCGGGAGGGCCTCGCCCAGCTCGTACCCGCCGCCGGCCAGGTAGCGCACCGTCAGCGCGATGCCCACCATCAACCCTGCCGCGAACCCGCCGCCGGGCGCGTTGTGGCCGCTGAAGAGCAGGAACAGCGCCACGACGATCATGGCGTGGAAGATCAGCCGGGTGACCACCTCGAACATCACGGAGCGGCGGGCGGGCGACACGGTGCGCCCGGCGGCGATCCACACGTCACGGGTGTGGCCGTCCGGTCCGAGGCCGTCGGCGTCGGCCCGGGAGAGCCGGAGCAGCTCACCGCTGCGCTGCCGCAGGAAGACCATCGACGCGACGCCGGTCGCCGCGACGAGGATCACGGAGATCTCGCCGACGGTGTCCCACGAGCGGATGTCGACGAGCGTGACGTTGACGATGTTGTGGCCTCCGCCGAACTCCACGGCCTCCTCGGGGAAGTCCACGCTGATCGGGATCGCGACCCGGGCCAGCGGGGCCGCGAACGTCAGCGCCATCATCACGGCGCCGGTCACGACCGCCAGGACGAGCCGGAGCCACCGGCTGGCCGCCAGCGGCCGGTCGGAGAAGTACGTCGGCATCCGGCGCAGCACCAGCACGAGGACGACGAGCGTCACCGTCTCCGTGAGCACCTGGGTGAGGGCGAGGTCGGGGGCGCCGTGCAGGAGGAACAGCCCGGCGTTGCCGTACCCGGCGACGCCCACGAGCACCACCGCCTTGAGGCGTCGCCGCGCACGGGCGGCGAGCACCGCGGCGGCCACCACCACGGCCACGACGGCCGCCTGCGCCGGCCGGTCCCAGGCCACCGCCGCGGGGACCACGGTGCTGCCGCCCAGCAGCCCCGACGCGATCACCGCCCCCGGTGCCACCGCCAGCACCACCAGGATGATGCTCAGGTAGACGGGCAGGGAACCGCGCTGGGTGGCGCCCGTGACGTCGGCTGCCAGGTCGTCGAGCCGGCGCATCGACCGGCGGTAGACCAGGTCCGCAGCCCGCGGGGACCAGGCGAGGCCCTGCAGCCGCTCGACCGGCCGTCGCTGCCAGAACAGGACCGCCCCGCCCGCGAGCACCAGCACCGACAGGCCCAGCGCCGGCGTCAGGCCGGCCCACAGCACCAGGTGGCCCGGCTCGCCCGCCGGGTAGGACGCGGCGTACGGGCCGAGCAGCCGCTCGCCCGTCGACGGCGTCAGACCCGCCGCCAGCCCGAGCAGGCCGAGGACCAGCGGCGGCAGGACGAGCAACCAGGAGCGCCGTCCGACCGGCGTCGGCTCGGCCGCTCCGCCGTCGGCCGCCGTCGGTTTGGTCCCGAACGCGCCCCAGAGGAACCGCAGGCTGTAGGCCACGGTCAGGACCGAGCCGACGACGACGGCGACCAGCGCGACCACCACCACCACGCCCCCGCCGTGGGTCGCGTCGTGCCAGAGCCCCTCGAGCGCCGCCTCCTTCGCCACGTAGCCGGCGAACGGCGGCAGGCCGACCATGGACGCCGTCGCCAGCGCGGCCGCCGTGGCGGCGACCGGCATGGTGCGCCACAGGCCCGAGAGCTTGCGCATGTCACGGGTGCCCGTGGCGACGTCCACCGCGCCGGCCACCAGGAACAGCGCGCCCTTGAACATCGCGTGCGCGCCCAGCATCGCGAGCCCGGCCAGGGCGAGCGCGCGACTCTCCAGGCCCACCAGCAGCACGATGAGGCCGAGCTGGGACACGGTGCCGAACGCCAGGACGAGCTTGAGGTCGTGCTGGCGCAGCGCACGGTAGCCGCCGAGCAGGAGCGTGCCGCCGCCCAGCAGCAGGACCAGCCACCGCCACACGGCCAGCTCGGCGAACCCGGGGGCGAACCGAGCCACGAGGTAGACGCCGGCCTTCACCATGGCCGCGGCGTGCAGGTAGGCCGACACCGGCGTCGGCGCCACCATCGCCGCAGGGAGCCAGAAGTGGAACGGGACGAGCGCGGCCTTGGTCGCGGCGCCGGCGATCAGGCACACGGTGGCGACGACGGCGGCGGCACCGGTGGGCGGGGCGGCCACGACCTCGGAGATGCGCCACGTGCCCGTCGAGACACCCAGGACCACGAGGCCCACCAGCATCGCGAGGCCGCCGCCCGTCGTCACGACGATCGCCTGCATCGCCGCGCGCCGGGAGGTCTTGCGCTCGGCGTAGTGACCGATCAGCAGGTAGGAGAAGACGGTGGTGAGCTCCCAGAAGACGAACAGGAGCAGCAGGTCGTCGGCGGTGACGACGCCGATCATCGCGCCGGCGAAGGCCGTCAGGACGGCGGCGAACCGGCCGGTGCCCTCCGCGTCCCGGGAGAAGTAGGCGCTGCAGTAGACGAGCACGAGCGCGCCCACGCCCCCGACGACGAGGAGCAGCAGCCACGAGAGCGTGTCGAGCCGCAGGTCGATCGACAGGTCCAGGCCCGGCACCCACGGGGTGCTCGAGACGGGGAGGTCGCCGGCGGCGACCCGCTCCGTGCTGGCCAGCGCGTAGGCGGCGGCCGACGCGGGCCCCAGGGCCAGCACCCAGAACGCACGCCGGCCCCACCAGGCGACCAACGCCGGCGCGGCGAGCGCCAGCAGGAAGGTGAGCAGCAGGACCGGCAGCACGACACTCCGTCCGTCCGGGGGCGGGGCGAGGGGGCTTCACTGTATCGCCGGACCTCTGATGAGGCCGGTCGGCGGTGGGCGCCGGCGTCGGGCTACAGGTCCTCGGGGGCGAGCAGGAACTCGGACTCGTCCGCGATCTCGCCGCCGACCGCCGCCTGGATGGCGGCCGCCACCTTGCCGACCAGGTCCGAGGCCCGACGGCGCGCCACGACGAGCGCGGGCTGCGGGAACTCCCGCTGCGCCTCGTGGAGGTCCGGCGGGTCCCACACGACGCGGTAGCAGATGGCGCCGCCCGCCGCCCACGGCAGCTCCTTGACGAGCAGGGGCAGCACCTCGTCGCCGCTGACCTCCACCGTGACGTAGCCGTCGTGGCCCAGGTCGATGGTGAGCCCGTACCCGTCCAGGACCACCGGCTCCTGGAGCGCGGCGATGTCGAAGTCGTCGGCGCGGGCGTGCAGCGCACGCCGCACGTCCGGGTCCATCTTCTCGCCCGGGTAGAGCGGCTTGTCGGCGATCCCGGGGGGCGGGCCCTGGTAGTCGGCACCTTCCGTGGCGAGCACGACGCGCGGGTGCACCTCCTGCAGGACGCGGTGCGCGGCCTGCGGGTCCAACCAGATGTCCGACCAGACGGTGAGGTCGACGGCGGCACCGGGGTCCGGGGTGAGCACGACGCCGGCACCCGGGCCGCGCCGCGCCTCCTCCGCCGGGTCCCACAGGGCCGCGACGTCGAGCCGCGCCGAACCGCCCAGCCGGCGGGCGGCCGCCACCAGCCATGCCACGACGCGCTCCTCCTCGCGGTTCGGCAGACCCGAGGGGAAGGACCGGGCGATCCCGTCACGGTCCCCGCCGCCGGGGAACGGTGGGTCGTCCCAGCGCTCGCGCGGGGTGATCACGTCGAACACCATCTCGGTGCTGCTGGGCAGGCCGAGGTCCATGCCGTCACCGCGCGGGGCGTAGGGGCCGTGGACGTGGCTGTGCCGGGTCAGGCGGAGCACGCCCGGCTCTCCCGGGGCGGCGATCCGTCCGGCCGGCAGGTCGGCACCCAGGAGGGAGGCCGGAGCCACGTCCCAGCGCGCGCCCGAGAACCGGGACATCGCCAGCACCTCGACCTCGTCGACCTGGACGTCGGCGGGCACGGCCAGCAGGTGCCGGGCCTGGTGGCCCTGCGTGGTCGCACGTGGCAGCGGTGGCAGGGACGGTGGCGACTGCTTGGCCATCTGACGGAGCTCCTTCCGGGACCGGGGCGCCGCGTCGTGCCTGGTCGTGGAACCCGCGCGGCGGGACCGAGCGTACCGACGTCGGCCACCCCGGTAGTACGCGCTCATACGTCCGAGCGGTGGAAGGACTGCCAGGACCGGCTCGCCGTCGGGCCGCGCTGACCCTGGTAGCGCGAGCCGTAGCGCTCCGAGCCGTACGGGTGCTCGGCCGGCGAGGAGAGCCGGAAGAAGCAGAGCTGGCCGATCTTCATCCCCGGCCACAGCGTGATCGGCAGGGTCGCCACGTTGCTCAGCTCGAGGGTGACGTGCCCGGAGAAGCCCGGGTCGATGAAGCCCGCGGTGCTGTGCGTGAGCAGGCCGAGGCGGCCGAGGCTCGACTTGCCCTCGAGCCGCGCGGCGACGTCGTCGGGCAGCGTGACGGCCTCGTAGGTGGAGCCGAGGACGAACTCCCCCGGGTGCAGCACCATGGGCTCACCGGGTTCCACCTCGACCAGGCGGGTCAGCTCGGGCTGCTCCTGGGACGGGTCGATGAACGGGTACCGGTGGTTGTCGAACAGCCGGAAGTACCGGTCGAGCCGGACGTCGATGCTCGACGGCTGGACCATCTCCGGGTCGTAGGGGTCCAGGGCGACGCGCCCGGCGTCGAGCTCGGCACGGATGTCGCGGTCGGAGAGCAGCACGTGGACACGGTAGTCGGCCGCCCCCCGGCGTGCACCGCGCGCCCGGTTTCGGCATGTGGCGGGGTGTTGGGTATGATCGGGACGCGCGTCGTCGAGGACGATCGTGCGGGTGTAGTTCAATGGTAGAACTTCAGCTTCCCAAGCTGATAGCGCGGGTTCGATTCCCGTCACCCGCTCCGCAGTTCGAAGGGCCCGGCCAGGACGGCCGGGCCCTTCGTCGTCTCCCGGTGCGGGGCACGGGCCCTCACCCGGCGTGCGAGCGCCTCCGGCGAGCCAGCCGGTAGATCGCGCACCCCGCGCACCGGCCCGTGGCGGCGTCGACGGCTGCCGCGGCCACGACGACGACGATCAGGGCGCTGGCCGCACCGTCGGCGCCGAGGACGAAGCCCACCAGTGCCGCGGCGGTCAGCACGAAACCGAGGAGCTGGGCGAAGCGCGCCGAGCGAGCGTCTACCAGTTGCGTCGCCGCGCCGATCCGGGGCCAGACGACGCGCGCGAAGAGCTGTGCCCACACGGACCACTGCACGCTCACGAACGCGGTGAAACCGAACACGGCGACCTGCGACGCGAGCAGCCCGAGGGCGAGGGGCCGAGCGGCGCCGACGGTGAGCAGCACGACGGCGAGCACGAGGGCCGTGGCGCCGGCGGCGAACCGCAGGGCGCGCGGATCGACCTGGTTCCTCAGGGGACACGAGGTGATCTCGAAGCCGCCCATGTGGCGCTCCTGTCGGTGCGGGCCGCTGTCGAACTCACGGCACCCTTCACCCTACTCTTCGCGCTCGTCGAGCAGCTCCGGGGGCCCGCGCACCGCTGCGACGTGTCGGGGCCGATGGCACGATGAGGACCCTTCGAACGGCATGAGGAGGAGAGCATGTCCAGCAGCGCCGGGACGCCGGAGCACCGCCAGGACGGCCGCGAGGAGTCGCCGGAGGAGCGCTCCGACCGCAACTGGGTCGAGCTGCTCCAGGAGCTACGCGTCATGCAGACCGGCGTGCAGATCCTCACCGGGTTCCTGCTGATCCTGCCGTTCCAGTCCCGGTTCGAGGATCTCGACACCTTCCAGCGCAACGTCTATCTCGTCGATCTGCTGACCTGCATCGCGGCCACCGGACTCTTCGTCGCGCCGGTCGCGATCCACCGGGCGCTGTTCCGCAAGCACCTCAAGCGGCCGGTCGTCACCGTCGGCGACCGGATGACCCGTGCCGCCCTGGTGCTGCTCGCCGTCGCGCTGTCCTCCACGGCGCTGCTCGTCTTCGACGTCGTGCTGGACCGCACGGCGGGCCTGATCGTCGGCGGCGGGTGCGCCCTGCTGCTGCTCGGGCTGTGGGTCGTGCTGCCCGTGGTCATCCGACGACGGCATTGACACCACGCCGGCGCACGCCGACAGGTACCACCGGTTCAGCAGGACTGCTCGGGTGCGGAGCCGGGTCCGCAGAGCGGGGGCTCCGGCGCCGGTGCTGCATCCCGGTAGCCCTGCTCCAGCACGGTCGAGCGGAACAGCAGCGAGTCGTCGAGGTCGTAGACCCGGGTCTCCAGCAAGGCCCCGTCCCCGGGATCGAGCAGAAGCTCGTACCGCGGCAGCCTCCTGTCGGTGAAGTCGGCCTGGATCGCCGTCGCCTCGCGCCCGGCGCTGTCGGTGACGGCCCCGACGAGTTCCACGCCCGAGATGCCGGAGAGAACTTGCCACAACCCACGACGCAGCTCTGGTGAAGCAGGGCTCTCCTGCAGCATGCCGACGACCTGGTTCCACAGGTCCCAGTCACCGCCGTGTCCCGAGACGGCAAGCTCTGCGGTGAGTTGCCGGGAGAGCGCATCAGGATCGCTGGGCAAGGACTCGAGCTTTGCCCAGGTGAGCTGCACACCGTCTCCGAACCCCGCGATGGTCCCGTCGTCGTTGCTCATGTCCTGCACCCGGACCAGTTCAGGATCCAGGAACGACACGCCCGCTTCCCATGCCGCGAAAGCGGCCGAGGACTCGCTTCGCAGGAGGAAGCTGTCCGCAGACCTCCAGACCTCGCGCTGGTACGGAACCGATCGCGGATCGTCCTCTTGTGACCGCACGTACCAGTACTCGCCATCCTCCACCGGCTGGACCGCGGCACCGGCTGCCGCCTCGAGCAGGACGTACCGTGCCGATGCCGGTGTCGTGGCGAACGTCCCGGCGAGCAGTGCGGTGGCGAGCGCGGCTGCGGCTGCGGCCCCTCGGGTCCACAACCGCCGTCGGTGCGAGCGGCGCACGGCGGTCCGCGGTCGAGCCATGATGCGGTACAGCACGGATTGGGCTCGCGCGGTCTCGGCCAGAGTCAGGGGGCCGGTAGGCACAGGGTCGGCGTCAGCCAGGCGACGCATCACCGGGTCATCCATCAAGCTTTTCGTCATGGCGTTCCCTTGAGGGTGGACGGCGTGGAGTCATGAGCGACGCACGGAGTGGAACCCGTGGCCGCGTGCGGTTCGACGTCGGAGAGCAGGCGCTTGAGGCGCCGGCGCGCCCGGCTGAGGCGGACGGAGAAGGCCGCTCGTGTGCAGCCGAGCACCTGAGCCGCCTCGCGCCCGGTCAGGCCGTCCCAGGCGACCAGAGCAAGTGCCTCGCGGTCGACATCACTCAGCCGGGCCCACGCGACCTGCAGGTCCACCGTCATGGCTGTCAGACCGACCTCGTCATATAGCGGCTCCCGCTCACCGCCGAGCCGCAGCTCGAGCCGGCGTCTCCGTCCCTGGACACGCCGGTCCTCGGCCAGCACGTTCCGGGCGACGCCGAACAGCCACGGACGGACCTCACGCGGCACGGCGCCCCACTTTCCCCACGCGATCGTGAAGACCTCGGCCGCGAGGTCCTCGGCGGCGTCGGGCCCTGCACGCCGCTGCACGAACCGCAGCACCTCGGGGTACATCGCGCGAAAGACCTCGCTGAACACCATGTCCGGGCCGGCTGTCACGACCTCATCCTTCGTCTCACACCCCTACGTCGTTCGACCGCGCGCAAGTGCAACACACGGTGTCGACGGTGCCGTTGGCGTGCCGCGATCTCCTCGCGGGGACCATGCCGAAAATCCGATATCAGACCAAAAGGACATTATCGCTCGACAGGCACGTTCCGCACTTCGTCGATACGCTCCGACAAATCGATGTCGATCGGCTCGGGGGCTCGATATGTCGTTCCGCTTTCCTGTGGTCGCCACTGTCGTGGCCGCTCTGCTCCTGGTCGACGTGACCGCCGCCGCGGCCGCCCCGGACGTGCGGGAACCGCACGACGCCAGCCCTGTGACCTGGGAGTCCTCGGTGGACTCGTCCCGATTCGGGCGGTCGTCGGCGAACGACGGCACCCGCGCCCTGGCGACGGCGGCGACCACCAGCAAGAAGCAGCACACCGTGCAGGTCGTCGTCGCGACACCGAAGAACGTCTCGCAGAAGCGCGTCAAGAAATGGATTCGCCGCTCTGATGTCGACCGCCTCCTCAAGGAGGTGTCGGTCTACTGGTCCGAGCAGTCCGGCGGCAAGGTGAAGTTCGTCCGCTCCGGAAAGGTGCGTCGGATCAACACGGGCGACGGGGCGTGCCGCACCACCCAGCAGGTGCTCAAGCAGGTCAAGCGCGGCGGGTCCAAGCACTACGGCAAGCGCTGGTACACGTCCGCCGACCGCGGGCCGGACCGCCGAGCCCATCTCGCCGTGCTCTTCCCCTACCGCAAGGGCGACTACGCGGGCGGGTCCCGCTACGGCACGACCTGCGGGGGCAAGGTCGGCCTCGGCTCGATGCCGTCGAAGGCCGGGCGCAACTCACCGGGCGGGTGGACGTTCTCGCTCTTCGGCGGGCCGAACGGCTACGGCTCCGGGCAGCGGTGGGGCCACGGCCAGTACGAGAAGGGCGTGGCCACGCTGGCGCACGAGCTCGCGCACAACATGGGCCTCGAGCACTCCGGTGTCGGCTGGTGCGAGGGCAAGGCCGACGGCGGATTCAAGAGCTCGCGCTGCGGGGCCGCCGAGGGCCTCGACCCCCTCGACCTGATGGGGTCCGAGTTCGCGGCCGACGGCGTCCCCGCGCTCTCCGGCGCCCAGAAGCGCCGGCTCGGGGTGCTGCCGCGGTCCGAGCAGCGGTACGTGGGCGCCCGGGACGGCAACCAGACGGTGCTCCTCACCGCGCGGCACCGCGACACGCGGCGGCCCACGCTGGTCCGTGCCCGCGACCCGCGCACCGGTGACGTCTACTTCATCGAGCTGCGGCGAGCGGAGCCCGGCGTGCGCTACCCGTACACCCGCCTGCCCTACCGGGCGTCCTCCGACTACACCGTGCGGTACGGCATCACCGTGAGCCGGATGGCCGGGGGGTCCTCCACCTGGGCCTACCCGGGGGAGCACCTCATCGTGCCCATGGGGCGCGAGTCGAACCGCCGGTCGACCATGCGGGAGGGGCAGACGTTCACCAGCCGCAGCGGCGACCTGAAGATCAAGGTGGTCAACATCGGCACGGGGATGCGGAGCGCCAAGCTCCGGATCACCTTCCCCTGACGACGGCGGGGCTCACTCCCCCGGTCGCCGGCGTGGTCGGAGCCGGACGTCCGGGAGGGCCGGAGCCCGCAGCGGCCCGCTCGCGTACCCGTCGACCCGGCCGAAGCGCCGGTCGGCGGATCCCGCGGCGTAGCCGGTGCCGCCGTCGTCCGCATCGGTGACCTGCGCGGCCCAGTCCGCGCGCGCCTCGACGATCTCCTCGTGGCTGCGCCCCACGAAGTTCCACCACATGACGACGTCCTCGTCGAACGGCGTGCCGCCGATGAGGACCGCGCGGACGGCTTCCTCGCCCGCCGAGACGACGAGCCGGCGGCGGCCCGGTCCCGCGTACGCCAGCGTGCCCACCGGGACGGTCGTCTCCTCCAGTCGCGCCTCGCCGGCATCGACGAGCAGGCCGTGCTCGAACCCGGGGTCGACGTCGAGCTCGACCGACGCCCCGGCCTCCAGGTCGAGCTGGGCCCCCACGAGCGGGGTCCAGGTGCGAGCCGGCGACACCAGCGCCTCGCCCGCCACCCGCAGCGTGCCCATGAAGACCTGCACACGGACGCCGGCATGCACGGCGACGGGAAGGTTCGCGTGGTGCTCGAAGGCCGGTTCGCCGTCCTTCGCCTCGCCGGGCAGCACCGTCCACAGCTGGACGCCGTGCAGGGTCGGCGGCCGCGGGTGCTCGGACGCGTCCTCCGGCGACTCCTCCGAGTGGGAGATGCCCCGGCCCGCCGTCATGAGGTTGAGCTCGCCCGGGCGCACGGTCTGCAGCGAGCCGACGGAGTCGCGGTGCAGGATCTCCCCGGCGAACAACCAGCTCACCGTCTGCAGCCCGATGTGGGGGTGCGGCGGCACCTGCATGCCGGCCGACGACGAGACGTCGTCCGGGCCGTAGTGGTCGCAGAAGCACCACGCCCCGATGAGGGACCGTCGGCGCTGCGGGATGGTGCGGCGGACCGTCATGGCGCGCGGTCCCCCGAGCGGGACGTCGCGCGCGTCCAGCAGCTCGATACCGCCGGCCGCGCTCCCGGCCTCGCACACCTGCTCGGCGGGACGCGTCTCGAGGTTGCTCATGGGCCGAGATTACGCGCGGTCGCGCTCCCACGGGCGGCCGAGGCCCCCGGGGCGGCCGGGGGCCTCGGCATCACCGCGTTCCCCAGCGATCGCTGTCGGGGCGCTGCGTCGACGTCACAGCTCCGGATCTTCTGCCAAACCGGTCGAGGCCTGATGCGTCGTCGCCTCGGCCGGCCCGTTCTCCGCAGAGTCCTCGGACGCGGCTGGTCTTCCGGCGCCGCCGGACACCCGTGTCGTCACCCACGGCCCGCACTCGGTGCGGATCGGCCCGTCGTTCTCCGGTCGACCTTCATCCCGGCGGTCTGCGCCACTGCCACGTCACCGTGATCCGTGCCACATCCCGTCGAGACCGATAGCCACGTTTCTAGACCCGCTGGAGGAGGTCTGCAAGGGGTCGGGGGCCGTGGATCTTCGGCCACAGCGTCGTCCACAGCCCGACGCCCGGAATCCCCATACCGTCCACAACCCTGTGGAAGAAATCTGTGGACGACACGCCAGCACCGGCGCGCCGTCGGGAGGTTCGACGGCGGGAGGCCGGTCGAGTTGTCGACCGCGGGAACAGCGTGGTAACGAGTCGCAGCCGCAGGATCCTGCGGGTCCGAGCCGTTCGAGAGGGATGTCCGGCTCGCCCGTCCCGCCACCGGGCACCGACGACGAGCCCGGCGTTCACCGGCGTCGTCGCAGGTACCGGCGCACGGCGCCGGTCCTCCACACACCTGTGGACAACGGCGGCGGCGTCCCCCGGCGCCACCCGCTCAGATCCAGGCGCGCGACGCCGTGCGCTGGTCCTCGGCCGTCCGCCGCTCGACCTCCGCCGTCGTCGCGAGGAAAGCCCCGTCGTCGACCATCGCGCCGCCGACCGTCGAGTGCAGCAGGAGGGCGATCCGCGCGATCATCGCCCGCATGCGCGCCCGGGCGATGACGTGGACCCCGGAGGGCTGCTCGAGACCCAGCTCGTAGGGGTCCTGCGGCACCCACGCCATCCGGTAGGTGTGCGGCCCGTACTCGCGCCAGTCGAGCCCGACGAGGGCGCGCGGCACGCGTTCGACGCGTTCCGCCTCCACCGTGATGGTGCCGTCGTAGGGAGTGCGCGCCACGAGGCGCGTGCGGGCCGTGCCGTCGGGGGCCGTCGTGCTGGACTCCTGCTCCGCGGTCGCGACGAACGAGCGCAGCAAGCCGAGCAGCTCGTCGGGCGGGACGAGGTGGGCCGCGAAGAGGGCGAGGTCCACGGCGCTCGCCGGGTCGGGGTGCAGCAGCTGGCGCCCGTCGGCGAGCAGCACCCCGCTGGTCTTGCGTGCCACCGCGACGCCCCACTGGACCAGCCGGAGCTCCTCGCCCTCGGGCAGCCCGGCCGCGAAGGCCCGCGCGATGCCGTCGCGGTCCTCCGTGGTCGTCGGTCGCCCGGCACGGGCGTCGAACATGCCGTCGACGCGGCCGAGGGCGTACGCCGCGGCCCGCCCGGTCAGACCGGCCTGGGGCGACAGCGTCTCGCTGACCGGGAACGGCCCGGCCGCCCCGTGCTCGTCGCCGACGCCGAGCACGCCGGGCCCGGCCTGCTGGGCGGGTCCGGTGGCCATGCCCCGGAAGCGTGCGCCGCCGTGGGGCCGCGGGGCGGCGTCGGCCCGCGGCTCCTTCAGCCACCGCACGTCCGGGAACCATGCGTCGGCGAGTCCCCGGACACGGTCGGGCCCCCACGCCTCGGGCACGACGAGGACGTGGTTCGAGGCGTGCTCCGGCGGGACGAGCGTCTGCACGTACGACATGTCGCGCAAGGTACTCCTCCCCGCCGTCCGCCATAAGCCCCGCGTGTTACAGGCGTGTGACGGGCGGCAGGTCAGGCGCGCACGTCGTGGAGGTGGTGGACGACGTCGTGGAGGAAGTACCGCCCGAAGGTCCGCACCGTGAAGGTGGACCCGTTGGAGCGCCGCCCGACCCGCTCGAGCTGGTCCACGCGCACGGTGTCGAACCGGTCGGCGACGGCGCCCGCGGCGGCGGCCAGCTCGGTGGCGACCACCGCGGGGTCGGCCTGCGCGTACCCGCCGGCCACCGCCGCCGCGTCCTGGTCCCAGTTCGGGAACGCCGCGCCGTCCGTCGCCAGCATGAGCGCGAGCCGCTCGTCGAAGACCCGGAAGACGTCGCGCACGTGGGCCGCGTACTCCAGCGGCGACCAGACCCCGGGGGCGGGCCGACGCCGGACCTCGGGCCGGGCGAGGACGCCCTGCCAGGCCGGGACGGTCGCCCGGACGGCGTCACCGACGGCGAGGGGGTCGACGCCGGTCGGGTCGAAGCCGCACTCGTCGCACGGGCGCTCGATCACCCACGTCCAGTCCTTGGTGTCGGGGACGATGCCGTCACGGGTGCCCTCGCGCTCCGGCTCCCGGCCACCGGTGTCATCAGTCACAACCGGGAGGATAGCGGCCCTTGACCTGACACACGCTGCCTATGATGTC
This sequence comes from Isoptericola sp. S6320L, assembly GCF_023015685.1. Lineage (NCBI taxonomy): Bacteria > Bacillati > Actinomycetota > Actinomycetes > Micrococcales > Promicromonosporaceae > Isoptericola > Isoptericola sp. S6320L. Next base: position 4,395 of record NZ_JALKAT010000019.1, on the reverse strand, counting down.
AGCATGCCCAAGATCATCGGCAAGAGTCTGCACGAGCACCGCCAGATGACCCGGCACAAGCTGTTCGCGGCGCTGTCCACGCTCATGGCGGAGCGCGGGTTCGACACGATCACGCTGGCCGACATCGCGACGGCGGCCGGCGTGGGGCGCACCGCGGTGTACAACCACTTCTCCGACAAGGAGTCGCTGCTCCTCGGGTTCATCACCCACGAGACCGAGCAGTACGCCCTGACGCTGGAGCGCGCGCTCGCCGAGGTCCAGGACCCCGTGGAGCAGCTGCGCACCTACATCCGCCAGCAGGCCCAGCTCGCACGCGTCTTCCACCTGGCGCCCGGCCCGGACCTGCGGACCGTGCTCTCCCGGTCCACGCAGAACCGGCTGCGCGAGCACGCCGAGATCGTGGAGTCCATCCTCAAGCGGATCCTGCACGACGGCATCGCCGTCGGCTCGTTCCCGCGCCAGGACATCGAGCCGACCGTGCAGCTCGTCAACGCCTGCCTCTCGGGCCGGCTCATCCCCGAGGAGCCGGCGGCCCGGGAGCGCGCCATCAGCGCCGCGGAGACGTTCGTGCTCCGCGCGGTCGGCGCCCGCCCCTCGCTGGCCGCCTGACCCCCGCGGGGTCAGGAGCCCGCCAGGTCAGGAGCCCGCGAGGCCGGGGCGCTCCGGCTCCCACGCGTCCGCCGGACGGTGCCGGTGCTCCGGGGGCGGCGGCGTGTACGGGACGGGCTCCGGCGAGAGGTAGGCGCGCGCGAACTCCAGCCCGGCCACGAGGTCGGTGTGCCGCTCGTGGGCGTCGTACGCCTTGCGGGTGGAGATCTCCAGCACCACGTCGCCGTCGAACCCGGAGTGGGCCAGCTCGGTCAGCACCTTGTCGCAGTGCATGTCGCCCCGTCCCGGCACGAGGTGCTCGTCGCGCGCGTTGAACGTGCCGTCCGCCAGGTGCACGTGCCGCAAGCGGTCGCCGAACTCGTGGAGCAGGCTCAGGCCGTCCTGCTGCGCGATCGCGGCGTGCGAGAGGTCGAGCGTCACGGCGTCGTAGCCGTGCTCCATCGGGTCCCAGCCGGGCAGGTACGCCTTGAGCTCCCGGTCGAGCCGGGAGTGGGGGCGCCACGGGTACATGTTCTCCACCGCGACGGTCACCGGGCTGGCCGCGTTGAGCTCGCGCACCTGCTCCTCGAAGCTGCGGGCGTAGCGGTACTGCCAGCGGAACGGCGGGTGCACGACGACGGTCCGCGCGCCCAGCTCGCCCGCCATGTCCACGGCTCGGGCGAGCTTGTCCGCCGGGGACCGCCCCCACACCCGCTGGCTGACCAGCAGCGTCGGGGCGTGGATCGAGCGGATCGGCATGCCGGTGTCGGCCGCGAGCCGCGAGAGCGCCTTCGGGTCCTGCGTGGCGGGGTCGGACCAGACCATGACCTCGACGCCGTCGTAGCCGATCTCGGCCGCGGACTCGAAGGCGAACGCCGCACGGCGCGGGTAGACGGACGCTGTGGACAGCGTCACGGGGATCGCCGGATCGGTCATGTCACTCACCTTAGGCCGGGGATCTGAACGTGCGCTGAACACGCTACCTCTGCCCCCCGAAGAGCGCGCATCCCATGCCCGGCGCGGAGGCTAGGCTCGGGCACATGGTGCGCGCGGTGGTGTTCGACGTCGGTGAGACCCTCGTGGACGAGACCCGCATCTTCTCCCGCTGGGCGGGCCGGCTCGGCGTCCCGGCCGGCACGTTCCTCGGCCTGATCGGTGCCTGCGCCGCCACGGACCGTCCGCTGGAGGACGCGTTCGAGCTCGCCCGTCCCGGCATCGACCTGCCCGCGGAGATCGCCCGGTGGGCCGTCGACGACCCCGACGACCTGCGTGAGAACTTCGACGCGGACGACCTCTACGACGACGTCCGCCCCGCTCTGGCCGCGCTGCGCGACGCCGGGTTCGCCGTCGTCGTCGCCGGGAACCAGCCGCCCCAGGCGCGTGCCGCGCTCGAGGCGATGGACCTGCCCGTCGACAGCATCCGCACCTCCGACGAGTGGGGCGTCGAGAAGCCCGACCCCCGGTTCTTCGCCGCGGTGGCGGAGCTGACCGGAGTGCCGCCGTCGGACATCGCCTACGTGGGCGACCGCCTCGACAACGACGTTCTCCCGGCGGCCGACGCCGGGATGCGGCCCGTGCTGGTCCGTCGCGGACCGTGGGGGTACCTGCACGCGACGCGCCCCGCCGCGGGCCGCGTCGACGTCGTCGACTCGCTGCTCGAGCTGCCGGGCCTCCTCGCCTGACGGCGGCTCACGTCCACCCGAGGCGCCCGACGGCGTCCAGGGCGAGCAGCACACCGACGACGCCGAGCACCCAGCCGGTCATCTCGGCGGCGTTCTTCGACAACCACCGCTCGAGGCGGTGCAGCAGCGGGTCGATCCACCGTGCCGCCACCAGGCGTCCGCCGAGCAGGAGCAGCGCCGGCAGCACCATCACCACGCAGTACAGGGCGAGGATCCCCACCGTCACCGGGGTCGCGAGGTCCGACGCCGTCAGCAGGCCGATCGCGGCCAGGTACGGCAGCATCGTCGCCGCCTCCAGCGTGACGGCCCCGAGCGCCAGGCCCATCAGCGGCAGCACGGACGAGGAGCCGGGGTCGAGCCCGAGGGCCCGTCCGCGCCACCGCGCCAACCGACCCGGCCGCCCGCCGGCCGCCTCGGCCCGGCGGGCCGACCGCTTGCCGTCGAACCGGAAGCTCAGCGCCAGCAGGCCGACGCCCAGCACGAGCTGCGCCAGCAGGACCGGCCGCGACTCCAGGACGTCGCCGAACCGTGCGAGCACCACACCGGCACCGAGCAGCACCGCGACACCGATCAGCAGGTAGGCGACGGCCACGGTGCCGAGGTAGGCGAGCACGCGACCGGACCGCACCCGGCCGGGGGCCAGGAGCAGCCAGACGGGAACGAGCAGGGTGCCGAAGCTGGTCGAGTCGACGAGCGCGAGCACGACGAGCACGCCCGCCATCGCGACGAGCCCGCCCTCGGTCCCGACGAGGTCCACTGGAAGGTCCATGGGCCGAGCATCGCCCGGGGAGCAGGTCCGCGGCGTCCGCCGGACGGATGATCCTCGGGCCCGCCTCCGAGGCTCCTGGCGCGGCGTGTCCATCCTTTCGCCGATCCGCCGCTCCGCGCGCTGTGCTGGGATGGGGACGTGAGCACCGAGCCCTCCGCCAGCGCGAGCCCGCGGCGCGGCCCGCTCCGGGCGTGGACCCCGCTGCGGGCGTGGAGCCCGCTGCGGGCGTGGACCGGTGAGGACCTGCTGGCGGACGTGCTCGGTGCCGTCGTGGCCTTCGTCGTCGGCCTCGTGCTGCTGGGGGTCGGGCTGGTCGACCTCGTCCAGCAGGTCGGACCGCTGGGCTCGGTCGACCCGGAGCCGTGGTGGCGCGTCGCGCTGCTCGCCGTCGGCTGCCTGGTGCTCCTCGCCAAGCGCACGCACCCGCTGCTCGCGCTCGCCGCCGGCCTCGCCGTCGTGGCCCTCGACCTCGTGTGGGGCGGCAGCCTGGCGATCCTGCTCGTGGTGCTGTGGGAGCTGCTCTACGAGGCCGTCCTGCGGACCGGCCGCACGGCGCGGACCTGGTTGTGGACGGCCGCGGCGACGCTCACCCTGGCGGTGGCGGTCGCTGCCGGGGAGGCGAGCCAGGAGCTGCGCTACTTCGTGTTCGCCGGTCTGCAGATGGCCGCGGTCGTGGTGATGCCGATGTGGTGGGCGGACAACGTGCGGCAGAAGTCCGAGCTCGCCGACCTCGAGCGGGCCCGCGCCGACGAGGCCGCCCGGGCGGCGGACCTGGAGCGCGAGCGCGCCGCCGACCAGGCCCGCATCGCCGCTCTGGACCGGCACGAGGCCGTCCAGGCCGAGCGGGCGGCGATGGCCCGCGACCTGCACGACGTCATCGCCTCGCACCTGTCGTCCATCGCGATCCACTCCGGCGCGGCGCTCGCCCTGCCGCCCGATGCGGGGCGGGACCGCGCCGCCCTGGAGCAGGTGCGCGAGAGCTCGGTCGCCTCGCTCACCGAGATGCGGTCGATGATCGAGCTGCTGCGCGCCGACGTCCCGCCCGACCCGCTCACCGCCCCGGGCCGCCTCGACGGGCTGGGCGAGCTGGTGCGGACGGCGCGCTCGGCCGGCGACGACGTCACCGTCGACGACCCGCAGCAGCTCGCGGGCCGTGCGGTCCCGGCCGCCGTCGGGCAGGCCCTGCACCGCATCGCGCAGGAGGCGCTGACGAACGCCCGCAAGCACGCCCCCGGTGAACCCGTGACGGTCGCCCTCGACGAGGGCGCCGGTCTGACCCTGCGCATCAGCAACCCCCTCCCCTCGCTGTGGGTGCACGACGCGCCGTCGGGTCACGCGGCTCAGCGGCGTGTCGTG
>NZ_JALKAT010000018.1:0-66963 GCF_023015685.1 Isoptericola sp. S6320L | reverse complement strand
GCGGTCCGGACCACGACGTTCGGCGCGCAGGGGTGGTGGACGGCGGGGCGGTCAGCCCCAGACCAGCCCGTGGGCCGGGTCCTCCAGCACGCGCGCGACGTCGGACAGGAAGCGCGAGCCGAGCTCGCCGTCGACCAGCCGGTGGTCGAAGCTCAGCGCGAGCTGGGTGACCCAGCGCGGCTTGACCTTGCCCTTGTGCACCCAGGGCTGCTGCCGGATGGCGCCGAAGGCCAGGATGCCGGCCTCGCCGGGGTTGAGGATCGGCGTGCCCGTGTCGATGCCGAAGACCCCCACGTTGGTGATCGTGAAGGTGCCGTCGGACATGTCGGCCGGGCTGGTGCGCCCCGCCCGGGCCGTCGCCGTCAGCTCGCCGAGCGCACGGGCGAGCGGCAGCAGCTCGTGGCGGTGCGCGTCCTTGACGTTGGGCACCACGAGCCCGCGGGGGGTCGCCGCCGCGATGCCCAGGTTCACGTAGTGCTTGTAGACGATCTCGCGGGCGTCGTCGTCCCAGCTCGCGTTGATCTCGGGGTGGCGCTTGATCGCCAGCAGCGCCGCCTTGGCGGCGATCAGCAGCGGGGTCACCCGCACGTCGGCGAAGTCCCGGTCGGCCTTGAGCTTCTCGACGAGCTTCATGGTCCGGGTGACGTCGACCGTCCGGAACACGGTGACGTGCGGGGCGGTGAACGCGCTGGCCACCATCACCTCGGCGGTGCGCTTGCGTACCGACTTGACCGGCACGCGCGTCTGGCGGCCGTCGTTCGTGACGGACCCCGAGGCGAGCCACGGCTGGTCGTCGTCCGGGTAGGTCGCGAGCGTCCGCGGTTCGGCGGCGTCCGCGCGGGCCACGACGTCCTCGCGCGTGACGATCCCGCCGGGGCCGGTCGGCTGCACGGACGCCAGGTCGACGCCCAGGTCCTTGGCGAGCTTGCGCACGGGCGGCTTGGCGAGCACGCGGATCCGGACGGCCGGCGTCGTGCCCGACGGCGCGGCACCGGCGCCGTCGACGGCGGCGGGGACGCTCATCATCGGCTTGGCGATCCCCGGCGTCTTCTCGGGGGCCGGCGCCGGCGCCGGCGCGGGGGCCGGCGCGGGGGCCGGCTTCGAGGCGGGGGCAGCCGGTGCCGCCGGTTCCTCGGCGCGCCGACGGCGGCGGCGCGACCCGGTAGCGGCGTCGCCCGTGCCGTAGCCCACCAGCACCGAACCGGAACCCTCGCCGTTCGTCGATCCGCCGGACGAGTCACCCGGCGAGGCCGGCGCACCGGACGGTGCGGGCTCGGGCGCGGAGGCGTCCGCGGAGCCGACCTCGATGATCGGGGTGCCGACGTCGACGGTGGTGCCCTCCTCGGCGAGCAGGGCCACGACCGTCCCGGCGAACGGCGACGGCAGCTCGACCAGGGACTTGGCGGTCTCGATCTCGACGATGACGTCGTTGACCGCGACGGTGTCGCCGACGGCGACCTTCCACTCGACGATCTCCGCCTCGGTCAGTCCCTCGCCGACGTCCGGGAGGGGGAAGCGCTGGGTGCTCATCGGTCTCCTCGTTCGCGGGCCGGTCAGTGCGCCAGGGCGCGGTCGACGGCGTCGAGGACGCGGTCGGTGCTCGGCAGGTAGTCGTGCTCGATCTTGGCCACGGGGTACGGCGTGTGGAACCCGCCGACCCGCAGCACGGGCGCCTCGAGGGAGTAGAAGCACTCCTCGGTGACGCGGGCGGCGAGCTCGGCACCGGCGCCGAAGAACGTCGGGGCCTCGTGCACGACGACGCAGCGCCCGGTCCGGCGCACCGAGTCCACCACGGCGGGCACGTCCATCGGCGACAGCGACCGCAGGTCGACGACCTCTGCGCTGGTGCCCTCGGCAGCCAGCGCGTCGGCGGCCGACAGCGCTGTGGCGACGGTCGGGCCGTACGCGACCAGCGTCACGTCCGTGCCGGCCCGGGCGATCCGGGCCTGGCCCAGCGGGTCCGGTGTGCCGCCGTCGGACGTGGCCGTCGCGACGGGGCTGTCCAGGTCGACCTCGCCCTTGGACCAGTACCGGCCCTTCGGCTCGAAGAAGATCACCGGGTCGGGCGAGACGACGGCGGCGCGGATCATGTCGTACGCGTCCTGCGGCGTCGCGGGGGACACCACGCGGAGGCCCGGCGTGTGGGCGAACAGCGCCTCGGGCGACTCGGAGTGGTGCTCGATGGCACCGATGCCGCCGCCGTACGGGATCCGGATGACCACGGGCAGCCGGATCGCGCCGCGCGAGCGGTAGTGCAGCTTGGCGAGCTGGGTGGTGATCTGGTCGTAGGCGGGGAACACGAACCCGTCGAACTGGATCTCGCAGATCGGCCGGTAGCCGCGCATCGCCAGGCCGATCGCCGTGCCGACGATCCCCGACTCCGCGAGCGGCGTGTCCACGACCCGGTGCTCGCCGAAGTCCTTCTGCAGGCCGTCGGTGATGCGGAAGACGCCGCCGAGCCGGCCCACGTCCTCGCCCATGATCATCACGTGGTCGTCCGCCTCCAGCGAGGCGCGCAGCCCGGCCGTGAGGGCCTTCGCGAAGGTCATCGTCTGCGTGCTCATCGGGCGGCCTCCCTGCTGCTGTCCCGCTCGTCCTGGGCGGTGTCGTGCTCGTACGCCTCGAACCAGGCGCGCTCGGCCTCCACCTGGGAGTGGGGCGTCGCGTAGACGTGCTCGAACATCGACGTCGACGCCGGGTCCTCGAGGGCGCGGACGTCGGCACGGAGCCGCTCGGCGAGCGAGTCGGCCTGCGCCTCGACGTCGGCCGCCCACGCGTCGTCCCACCGGTCCTCGGCACGCAGGAGGGCGGCGAGCCGGTCGATCGGGTCGCGCAGCGCCCACTCCTCCTCCTCGGCGCGCTCGCGGTAGCGCGTCGGGTCGTCCGACGTCGTGTGCGCGCCCATGCGGTACGTGTACGCCTCGACGAACGTGGGCCCGCCACCGGTGCGGGCGCGTTCCAGCGCCTCGGCCATCACCGCGTACGAGGCCAGGACGTCGTTGCCGTCCACGCGCACGCCGGGGATGCCGAAGCCCTCGCCGCGCTTGTACAGCGGCACGCGCGTCTGCCGCGACGTCGGCTCGGAGATGGCCCACTGGTTGTTCTGGCAGAAGAACACCACGGGGGCGTTGTTCACGGCGGCGAAGACGAGCGCCTCGTTGACGTCGCCCTGGCTCGAGGCGCCGTCGCCGAAGTAGGTCACGACGGCGGTGTCCCGCTGCGGGTCGCCGGTGCCGACCAACCCGTCGCGCTGCACGCCGAGCGCGTAGCCGGTGGCGTGCAGGGTCTGCGAGCCGAGGACGAGGGTGTTGAGGTGCACGTTGTGGTCGGCCGGGTCCCAGCCGCCGTGCTCGGTGCCGCGGTAGATGCGCAGCCGGTCGACGGGGTCGACGCCGCGGACCTGCAGCACGCCGTGCTCCCGGTAGGAGGGGAACACGAAGTCCTGCGGGTGCAGCGCGTGCCCGGAGCCGACCTGGGCGGCCTCCTGGCCACGACCCTGTGGGTACAGGCCCAGCTCGCCCTGGCGCTGAAGCGCCGTCGACTCGTCGTCGAACCGTCGGGTCAGCACCATGTCGCGGTACATCGCCCACAGCTCGTCGGTGCCGAGGTGGGCCGCGCGGTCGCGGTAGGCCGCGGCCTGCTCACCGTCGGTGCGGCGGCCGTCCGGGGCGACGAGCTGCACGAGGTCCTCCTCGGCTGCCGCGCCCTGAGAGGCGTCGGGGTTCACACGGTCTCCTTCCCTGACGGGCGGCTGCGCCGCGTCGAGGTCCGGTGCCCGTGTCTCGAGCAGGTGCCGAACCTACGCCTTCGTAGCCTACGCAAGCGTAGGTTGTCGGCACCCGGTCCTGGCTCCCGGTGCGGCGGCCAACGCTCACCCCCGGCCTTTGGAGGATTCCTCCAACTCGACGATCAGGGCGATGACCGACAGCCCGCGGCCCCAGCCCTCCACCACCGGCCGTCCACCGTCCCGGCACACGCGCATCGGGTCGCTGGTGCTCCTGACCAACGCACCGTCCGGGCCGGGGGGCGTGCCACCGCCCGGCACGTCGTCAGGCGACGGGACGACCGGATCGTCTCGACATATGGTCACACCTTTTGCCCCATGTGGCGCCCAGTCTCAGCCGTGCCCGCAGGTGAACGCCTGCTGTGCGCCGGCTGAGATGACGTCTCACGCCGCTTCCTTGCAGCAGCGCTCGCGGCGTGCCTATCGTCGCGCCGCCCCGACCCGCGGGGCAGTAGCAGGGTGACAACGTTGTCAGCCTGCCGGACGATCCCATCGATTCCGGAGGCAGCATGTCCCCCACCACGCAGCACACGAGGACCCGGGCCGCCCGCAGCGTGCCGGCACTGGTCAGCGTCGGTGCCCTCGTCCTCACGATGAGCGCCACCACGACCAGCTCGGCCACGGCCGCGAACGACGACGTGATCCACCCGGGACACCCAGAGCCCACCGTCCACACCCAGGAGGCGTACGCCCCCGAGGACGACTTCACGGCCCGCTGGACCCGTGCCGACGCCCTGCAGATCCGGGCCATGTCGGACCCGGGCGCGCCCGCCGGCGAGAGTTCCATGCCTGAGCAGTACACGATGCCGGAGATCCCCGAGACGTTCCCCGTGATGACCGACGAGGGCGAGGAGCAGATCTGGGTCTGGGACACCTGGACCCTGACCGACGAGAACTCGGACCAGATCGCATTCAAGGGCTGGGAGGTCATCTTCGCCCTGACCGCCGACGCCCAGGCAGGCTATGCCTTCGACGAGCGCCACACGCACGCCCGGATGGGCTACTTCTTCCGCAAGGCCGGCGTCCCGGCCGACGAGCGCCCGGCGAACGGCGGCTGGACCTACGGCGGCAACGTCTTCCCGGACGGCGCCGCGGGGACCATCTTCGACGACGACTCGTTCTCGGCCGTCACCGAGTGGTCGGGCTCGACCCGCTTCTATTCCGGCGGCAGGCTGAAGATCTTCTACACGGCCGTCGCGTTCTACCGGGACGGGAACGACCAGGACATCAAGCCTGCCGACCCACGCATCGCCATGACGGAGGCCCGGCTGAAGGCGAACAAGAAGGGTGTCTGGCTCACCGGGGCCGAGAAGCAGCACGAGCTGCTGAAGCCCGACGGCGAGTACTACCAGACCCGGGAGCAGAACGCGTTCGTCAACTTCCGTGACCCGTTCACGTTCGAGGACCCGGCCCACCCGGGCAAGACCTTCATGGTCTTCGAGGGCAACACCGCCGGTGACCGCGGCGCCGTCGGGTGCACCGAGGAGGACCTGGGCTACCAGCCGGGCGACCCGCTGGCCGAGGAGCCCGGCACCGTCACGGCCTCCGGGGCGAACTACCAGATGGCGAACGTGGGGCTCGCCGTCGCGGAGAACAAGAAGCTCACCGAGTGGAGCTACCTCCCGCCGATCCTGTCCGCGAACTGCGTGAACGACCAGACCGAGCGTCCGCAGATCTACATCAAGGACGGCAAGTACTACCTGTTCACGATCACCCACCGGCACACCTTCGCCCGAGGGCCCGAGCAGGACTCCGCCGAGCCGCGGTTCTGGAAGCTCGACGGCCCCGACGGCGTCTACGGGTTCGTCGGCGACGGCATCCGGTCCGACTACCAGCCGCTCAACCACGGCAGCGGTCTCGCGCTCGGCAACCCGACCAACCTCAACTTCGGTGTCGGCACCCCGGCGAACCCGGACCCGTTCCAGACGGCGCACTCCTTCCAGTCCTACTCCCACTACGTCATGCCCGACGGACTCGTCGAGTCCTTCATCGACGCCGTCGGCAACCCCGACGTGCGCCGCGGTGGGACCCTCGCCCCGACCGTCCGCCTGGACATCGACGGCGACACCGCCGTCGTCGACCGCAGCTACGGCGACGACGGGCTCGGCGGCTATGGGGACATCCCCGCCAACGAGTACTTCGGCAAGAAGCCGGTGCCCCGGCCGTGACCCTTCCGGTGCCCGTCCCCGCCCGACCGCCCGGGAGGGGCGGGGACGGGCACCCCGAGGAGTACCGTGATCGAGGAGGAGGAGCCATGCCCACGCGCCGCGCGTTCCTGTCCGCCGCAGGCGCACTGTCGGCCTCTGGCCTCCTGGCGGCATGCACCCGCGGCGAAGCTCCGCCGCCCTCGCCGTCCACCCCCTCGCCGGCACCGGCACAGCCGTCACCACCGCCGTCGCCCGTCACCGAACCGTGGCGACCGCTGGTGCACTACAGCCCGCCCGAGGGCCGCCTGGCCGACCCGAACGGCCTCGTCTGGTACGAGGGCGAGTGGCACCTGTTCCATCAGCAGATGGGCACGTGGGCGCACGCCGTGAGTACCGACCTGATGCACTGGCAGACCTTGCCCACGGCCCTCGAGCACGACGTCCTCGGCCAGGCGCTGACCGGCGGTGTCGTGGTCGACGGGGCGAACACGTCGGGACTCTTCGTCGCCGGGACCGGGGGTCTGGCTGCCGTGTACACGAGCACCGACGGCGGCGAGGCGCAGAGCCTGGCCACCAGCGCGGACGCCGGCCGCACGTGGCAGCGCTACGCAGGGAACCCGGTGCTGGCGAACGACGGCCGGACCGACTTCCGCGATCCCGCCGTCTTCTGGCACGAGCCCACCGCGGCCTGGGTCATGAGCGTCTCTGTCGGCGACGCGATCGAGATCTTCCGGTCACCCGACCTGATCACCTGGACCTTCGCGAGCCGGTTCGGCGACGGACAGGGAACGCACGCCGGCGTCTGGGAGTGCCCCGACCTCTTCCCGCTGCCCGTCGACGGAGACCCGGACCGCACGGTGTGGGTCCTGCACGTCTCCGTCGGCACCAACGCCGAGACGGACGGGTCGACGGCTCAGTACTTCCTCGGCCACTTCGACGGGACGACGTTCGCGCGCGACCTCGCTCTCGAGGGCCGCACCGACCCCGCACAGTGGCTGCTCACCGACGTCGGGCAGGACTTCTACGCCGCCCGCACCTGGGAGCACGCCCCGGACGGCCGGCGCGTCTGGCTCGCCTGGATGGGGAACTGGGACTACCCCTACGCGGCACCGACCTCGCCGTGGACCAACGCCCTGTCGCTGCCTCGGGAGCTGGGGCTGCGCAGCGGGCCGGGAGGCGAGGTCCGCCTGACCCAGCAGCCGGTCGCCGAGCTCGACGGGCTGCGCGGCACGCCGTGGTCGCCCGATCTGCCTCCCGACGGCACGGTGGACGGCGAGCTGGTCCTCGCCCCGCCCGACGGCGTCACCGCCGGCGCCTACGAGATCCTGGCCGAGCTCGAGCCCCGTGCCGACGCGACGATCGGGATCCGCGTCCATCGCGGAGCCGACGGCGGCGGCACGGTCGTCGCCGTCGGGGCCGACCGGCTCGTGCTGGACCGCACCACGGGTGGTCCGCAGGACCTGACGGACCCCGACACCGGCGCCGACGTCCCGTTCGCCCGACGCCGGGAGGGCACGATCGGCCGTGTCACCGACGACGCCGGTACCGTCAGCCTTCGCGTCGTGGTCGACGCGTCCTCGGTCGAGGCGTTCGTCGGGACCGGCGCGCTGTCCGGCACACTGGTCGGCTTCCCTCCGCCGGACGCCACCGGTCTGTCGCTGGTGTCCGACGGAGGCGCGGGCCGGGTGCGCTCGGTCGTCGTGCACCCGCTCGCCCCGGCCCGTCCCGACCCGGCCGGGTGAGAAGCCGGGCACGAGTCTCCGCATCTCACCGCCGGCAGGGCACCGCGCCCGGCCGGCCCGGCTTGCCCACGCAGGCCGGTGCCGCCGGCCCGGTGTCGACGCGCACGGAGTCCGCCAGCGGGGTGACGGTCAACGACGCGATGCGGGCGCTGCCACCCTCGGCGAAGACGGACACCCCTGTCGACGCCGCATCCGGGAAGACCTGGCTGGTCACGGTCCTCAGCCCGTCGGCCGTCAGCGCCTCCACCGACGACCGATCGACGTAGACGCGCAGCCGCACCTTCCCGTCCGCCGTCGTCGAGGCGGCCAGCGGGGCGGACCAGGCACCAGCGAAGGCCGGGTGGAACCCGACGTCGCCCGAGCGGGTCCGGTCGACCTCGAGCCGTCCGCGACGTGCGTCGTACGCGACGACCGTCCCTTGCGCACCGGCCGTCCCCCCGTCGACCGCGAATCCCTCACCGGCACGGACGACGACACCCGCGCGCTCCGCGTCCTCCACCTCGAGGGTCACGTCGAGCCGGTAGGCGTCGAGGTCGCCCGACCGACGCAGGTCGAGCGGCACCGTGGAGTCGTCGACGTCCAGGTCCCGCACCCGCGTCGCCGCGGCGGGGGCGGCCAACCGGTCCACGCCGTCGACCACCTGCTGCGTGAGCTCGACCCGCCCGTCGGCCTCGGTGAGCGTCACCTCGCGGGGCAGCGTCATCACCGAGCGCCACGGCGAGGTGGGGATGTCCTGGGCGTAGGCCCAGTCGTTCATCCAACCGATCATGTACCGGCGGTCGTCCGGGGCGTTGTCGAACGAGACCGTCGCGTAGTAGTCGCGTCCCCAGTCCAGCCAGTCGTACCGCTCGGCTCCCGGCATGGCCGGGTCGTCTGTGGCGGTCACCTGGTCCACGAGGATGTGCCCCCACCCGCCGCGGTGGTTGTCGACGACGCGCAGGGTCGCCTGGGAGCCGCGCAGCTCCGCCACGTCCCAGCTCACCCAGTCCAGGTGCTCGGCGTCGTTGCCCGTCGCGGTGCGGACCACCTCACCGTCGACCACGAGGTTCACCGTCGTCTCGGAGCTGCGCGGCACGGCGGGTTCGTCGCCGACGACGACGTGGTCGAGCGTCAGGTGCCCCCACCCGCCGGTGGCCTCGTCCACGACCCGCAGCACGGCCTCGCGGCCGCGCAGGTCCGCGACGTCCCACGAGCGCCAGCGCAGGTCGCCGGCCTCGGGCCCGGTCAGGTGCCGCACGACCTCGCCGTCGACCAGGAGCTGGACCTGCAGGGTCTGTGCCGCGTCGCCCGCGCGCTTCCCGCCGCCGACGAGCATGCTCAGCCGGTCCCCGTCGAGGACGAACGGCGGGGAGGTCAGCGTGCCGACGTTGTCGTCCCCGTGCGGGCCGCCCTCCCAGGTGTTGAGGCGTCCCTCGCCGAGGTAGTACTCCCCGCCGGACGTGGACGGGCTGGACGTCGCGGCCAGGTGACCGGTGCCGGTCCAGCCGACGTCGGCGAGCGTCTGCCCGGCCGCACGCTGCTCGAACCCGTCCCACAGCAGCGTGCCCGCCGGCGGCTCGTTGCCGAGCTGACCACCGGCCACGTGCGGGTGGTTCCCGCCGCCGACCAGCATCGACAGCCAGTCGCGCTCGATGGTGAACGGTGCGGACTCCGCCGTCCCGGTCGGCGCGTCGTGCCCCACGAAGCTGTTCAGCAGAGAGTCCCCCACGTACCCGGTGACCTCCTGCTGCCCGGGGACGGTGCCGGCCACCGGTGCGGAGCCGAACGGCCCGGCCTCGGCGTGCGCCGGCTCGTTCCTCACGGTCCAGTCGCCCCAGCCGTTCTCGAAGTCCGCCAGCACCTCGCCGTCGGGCACCTCGACGCCCTCGACCGTGCGCTCCGGGGTGAACGTGGTGCCGTCGAAGTCGCCCACGAAGTACTGGCCACCCGAGCCGCCGGCCACCGCGCCCGGGTTGAGGTTGACGACCATGACCCAGCGGGTGTTCTCCGGGTCGCCGTCGACCGGCAGCTCGAACAGGTCCGGGCACTCCCAGATCCCGCCGGTGGCGTTGGCCGGCCCGAACGTCGACAGCTGGCTCCAGTCCTTCAGATCGTCCGAGCGGTACAGCAGCACCTGCCGGTCCAGTGCCTCGACGGCGGCCATCACCCAGTAGCCGCCGGCGGGCTCCTCGGCATCGTCGTACCAGAACACCTTCGGGTCGCGGAAGTTCGCGCTGTCGCGGTCGAGCACGGGGTTGTCCGCGTACTTCGTCCACGTGTAGCCGCCGTCGGTGGAGTAGGCCAGCGACTGCGCCTGGATCCCGGACAGCGTCGGGTGAGCGCCCGTGTACGCACTCGTGTAGACCGCCACGAGCGGCGGGTCCTCGACGGTGCCGAATCCGCTGGTGTTGCCGTGGTCCACGACCACCGAGCCCGAGAAGATGTCCTCGATCGCGACGCCGTCGTCGTCGAACGTCTGCGGGATCGCCAGCGGCTGCTCGGTCCAGGTCGCCAGGTCAGGGCTGGTCGCGTGGCCCCAGGACATGTTGCCCCAGCGGTTCCCGGACGGGTTGTGCTGGTAGTAGAGGTGGTAGGTGCCGTCGTGGTGCACGAGCCCGTTGGGGTCGTTCATCCAGTTCTGCTCGGGCGTGTAGTGGATCGCCGGCCGGAACGGCTCCGGCTCGGGTTCGGCGGATGCGGCTCCGGTCGCCGTCGTGACGCCGGCTCCGAGAGCGAGAGCGGCGGCGACGGCGGCGGGGACCCGCCGCAGGGCGCGGTCGAGCAAGGACATGGTCGAACTCCTTCGTCCGATGGGTGCGGGTGGTCGTGCTGCGCCGTCGAGCCAGGAGCGGCTACGCCGGCGTCAACCAGGTGAGGCGAGAGCCGCCGCCTTCCACCAGGTCGGTGATCGCGGCGTTGAAGGCCGCGCTGGGGGCTCCGCTCACGTGCGCGCGGAACGCGTCGTCGTCGGCGTAGACCTCGTAGACGAACCAGCGAGCAGGATCCGACTCGAGGCGGTGCGGCTCGAACGCGATGTTGCCCGGCTCGGCCCGCACCTGCTCGGTCAGCTCGACGACGAGCTCGGCGACCCGCTCCAGCGAGCCGGGCAGCGCCGTGAACTCGGCGTAGAGCGCTCTCGTCGTGCCGTCACCGCCTCGTCGCGGGGATCCGCCGCGGGCGCGGCCAGGCAGGGTCATGTCGAACTCCTTCGTCCGATCGTGTGCAGGCGGGGGATGGTGCAGCGCGGCCGGGGCGGCACGCGTGCCCGACGGCGGCACACCTGCGGGTGCACCGCCGTCGGGCGGGTGGTCCTCTACCCCGTGGCGGCGCCCGTCATGATCGCGACGGCCTCGGTCATGCTGTGCGACTGCGGGGTGATGGTGGCTGCCCGCCGTCCCAGACGCTGGATGTGGATGCGGTCGGCGATCTCGAAGACGTGCGGCATGTTGTGGCTGATGATGATCACCGGCACCCCCTTGTCGCGCAGGGTGCGCACCAGCTCCAGCACCTGGCCGGACTCGCGGACGCCGAGGGCCGCCGTCGGCTCGTCGAGCACGACGACCTTGGAGCCGAACGCGGCGGCGCGGGCCACGGCGACCGCCTGGCGCTGGCCGCCGGACAGGTTCTCCACCGGGACGGTGACGTCCTGCAGCGTCGAGATGCCGAGGTCGCGCAGCTGGTGCTCGGCGCGCTCCCGCATCCCCTTCTTGTCGGTCATGCGGAACACCGACCCCAGCACACCGCTGCGACGCACCTCGCGACCGAGGAACAGGTTCGAGGCGATGTCGAGCGACGGTGCGACGGCGAGCGTCTGGTACACCGTCTCGATCCCGGCGGCGCGGGCGTCCTGGGGTCGCTTGAAGTGCACGGGCCGGCCGTCGAGCAGGATCTCGCCCCGGTCGGGGATCTCGGCTCCGGTGAGGCACTTGATGAGCGTGGACTTGCCGGCGCCGTTGTCACCGATGACGGCGAGCACCTCGCCGGGGTAGAGCTCGAGCCCCACCCCGTCCAGGCCGACGACGCGGCCGAACGTCTTGACCAGGTCGCGCGCCTGGAGCACGGGGGTGGCCGTCGGTGCGGTCCCCGGGTGGTCCGGGGTGGTTGTCGCGTCCATGGCGGTCACTTGCGCACCTTCCTGATCCACTGGTCGAGCGAGACGGCGACGATCACCAGGACGCCCACCGCGAGCGTCTGGTAGAGCACGTCGAGACCCGCGAGGGACAGCCCGTTGCGGAACACACCCACGATGAGTGCACCGAGCAGGGTCCCCCAGACGACTCCGCGCCCGCCGAACAGGCTGGTCCCGCCGATGACGACGGCGGTGATGGAGTCGAGGTTCATGTCCACGCCCACGTTGGGGCTCGCGGCGTTGGCGCGACCGATCTGGATCCAGGCGGCCAGCGCCAGGATCGCGCCGGCCGCGAGGTAGACGCTCAGGAGCACCCGGTTGACGCTGATCCCGGACAGCCGGGCGGCGTCCTTGTCGTCCCCGACGGCGTACACGTGCTTGCCCCACGCCGTGCGGGACAGGGCGACCGCGACGACCACGTAGGCCGCGAGCATGAGCAGCACCCCGGTGGAGACGCGCACGCCGAGCACGTCGAACGTCGTGCCGGTCCAGGTGAGCGCGGCCGGGAGGTCACCCCCGCGCACCGTGGCGCCGTGCGAGTACAGGAGCGCCAACGCGGTGAACACGTTGAACGTCCCGAGGGTGGCGATGAACGGCGGCAGCTTGAAGCGGGTCACGAGGAACCCGTTTAGCCCGCCGCAGGCGATCCCTGCGAGGAGTCCGACGAGCAGGGCCACGACGGCCGGGGCGCCCGATCCGCTCGCCACCTGCGCCATCACCATGGAGGCCAGCACCATCACCGAGCCGACGGACAGGTCGATGCCGGCGGTGAGGATGATGAGCGTCTGGGCCACGGCCAGGGTCCCCACGACCGCCACCTGCTGGGTGATCAGCGACAGGTTGGACGGTGCGAGGAAACGGTCGTTGAGGATCCCGAACACGATGACCGACAGCACCAGCACGATCGCCGGGCTGAGCGCGGGGTAGCGGTGGAGGACGCCGCGGGCCCGTTCGAGAGGGCTGCGGTGGTCGAGGAACGCGGCGGCCGGGTCGGGCGCCGTGGTGGTAGCAGCGGTCATGGCTATCAGCCCCAGCAGATGTCGGTCGCCGCGGCGGCGTCGATCGAGTCGACGCCGTCGACGGGCTCGTTCGTGACCAGCTCGACGCCGGTGTTGAAGAAGTCGAGTCCCTCGGTGGTCTCGGGCGCCGTACCGGTGGTGGCGAGCTGGGCGATGGCCTCGACGCCGAGCTCCGCCATCTTCACCGGGTACTGCTGGCTGGTGGCGTCGATGATGCCCTGCTCGACGTTGTCCACGCCGGCGCAGCCACCGTCGACCGACACCACGAGGACGTCGTCGCCGGCCTTGCCGGCCGCCTCGAGGGCCTGGTAGGCGCCGTACGCTGCGGGCTCGTTGATGGTGTAGACGACGTTGACGTCCGGGTTCTTGGCCAGGAGGTTCTCCATGGCGGTGC
Source organism: Isoptericola sp. S6320L (assembly GCF_023015685.1). Taxonomy (NCBI): domain Bacteria; kingdom Bacillati; phylum Actinomycetota; class Actinomycetes; order Micrococcales; family Promicromonosporaceae; genus Isoptericola; species Isoptericola sp. S6320L. The sequence goes on along the minus strand of NZ_JALKAT010000018.1, from coordinate 53,769 downwards.
GACCGCCGTCCTCGGCGCCCTGGGACGCCTCGTTGCCGACGATCTCGTAGTCACCGCCGCTGTAGGTCCCGGTCGCCGCCTCGTCGCCGTTGGCCTGCGGGTCGGCGACGTCGATGCCCATGCCCTCCAGGAAGCCCTGGTCCCGGTCGACGTCGACGGAGACCACCTTGTCGTCGAACAGGTCGAGGAGCGCGATCGTGGCCTTCTCCCCCTCGAGCGCTCCGGCGGTCCACTCGCCGATCTTCTGGCCGGCGAGCCGGTTGTCGGTGGCGAAGGTGATGTCGACGGCATCGGCCGGGTCGGGCGGGGTGTCCAGGGCGATGACGTAGAGACCGGCCTCGCGCGCCCGGTCCAGAGCGTCGACGACGGACGGCCCGTTGGGCGTGATGAGGATGCCGGCGTCGCCACGGGCCACGGAGTTCTCGATCGCCTGGATCTGCGCGTCCTCGTCGCCGTCCTCGCGCCCGGCGGCGAGCGTGAGCGCGACGCCGTGCTCCTCGGCGGCGGCCTCGGCGCCGTCCTGCATGGCCACGAAGAACGGGTTGGTGGTGGTCTTCACGATGAGGGAGACACCCACATCGTCGCCCTCGACACCGTTGTCAGCGCCAGCCTCCTCGTCCGCGCCACTGCCACAGGCAGAAAGTGCCAGGGCTGTCGCAGCGAATGCGCAGGTCAAGAGCGTCTTCTTCGGGAACTTCCGGGGTGTGAGCGTCGCGTTCACCGTCGAACTCCTTGGATTGAGGGCCTCTCGACCCGACAACGTTGTCAGGTGCCTTTGTAGTCGAGGCGCGCGGTATGGTCAACCCAGCCGGACCAGGGAGTGACCAGATCGTGACATCGGTGTCAGACAGACCAGCGTCTCGGGCGAGCGGACGGCGTCCGACCATGCGCGACGTCGCCCGGCTCGCCGGCGTCGGCATCAAGACCGTCTCGCGCGTCGTCAACGGGGAACCCAACGTCTCCCCCACGACGACCGAGAAGGTGCGGGCCGCCGCCGCGCAGCTCAGCTACGAGCCCGACCTGCACGCAGGCAACCTGCGCCGCAGCGGTGGCCGGACCCAGACGCTCGGGTTGCTCGTCTCCAGCGTCGCGAACCCGTTCGCCGGCCAGGTGCACCGCGCCATCGAACGCGTGGCCACCGCGCACGGGTACGCCGTCCTCGCGGCGAGCCTGGAGGACGACCCTGCCGCCGAGCTGCGCGCCGTGAGCGCACTCGCTCGCCGTCGGGTCGACGGGTTCATCGTCACCCCGGTCCGCGACGACCAGTCCTACCTGCAGGTCCACGCCGATCGAGGGTCACCCGTCGTCAGCGTCGACCGGGAACCGACGGGCGTCGAGACCGACAGCGTCGTCACGTCCAACCACGACGGCGCCCGCGGTGGCGTCCGGCACCTCGTCGATCACGGTCACCGGCGGATCGCGTTCCTCGGCGACCTCGAACGCATCCAGACCGCGCGCCTGCGACGCGAGGGGTACTTCCACGGGATGGCCGACGCCGACCTCGAGGTCGACCCGGACCTGGTGGTGATGGGGCTGCACGACGACGCCAGCGCCACCGCCGTCGTCGCGCGGCTGATCGCCCAGGCAGACCCGCCGACGGCGATCCTCTCGGGACAGAACCTCTTGACGATCGGCGCTATCCGAGCGTTGCAGCAGGCCGGTCGGTCCCGCGACGTCGCCCTGGTCGGGTTCGACGACGTCGAGGCTGCCGACCTCGTCGAACCACGAGTGACGACGATCGCCCAAGATCCGGACCGCATCGGCCGCCTCGCCGCCGAGCGCATGTTCGCCCGCCTCGACGGCGACACGAGCCCACCGCGCCAGCTCGTCGTGCCGACCCGGCTCGTCGTCCGCGGCTCCGGCGAGATCCCCGGGCCGGGCGTGCCGCCTACCGCCTGACCTCGGCCAGCGCCCCGTCCCGCCCCAGCGCCAGCTCCGCCGTCAGCCCGACCCGCTCCAGGAACGACCGGTCGTGGCTCACGACCAGCAGTCCGCCGCGGTACGCGGCCAGCGCCTGCACGAGCTGGTCGACGCTGGCCAGGTCCAGGTTGTTCGTCGGTTCGTCCAGCACCAGCAGCTGGGCCGGCGGGTCGGCCAGCAGGAGCCCCGCCAGGGCCACCCGGAACCGCTCGCCGCCCGAGAGGGTCCGCACCGGCCGGTCGACCTGGTCGCCGCGCACCAGGAACCGCGCCAGACGGTTGCGCAGCTCGCCCGGCACGACGTGCGGCGCCCGGCGCCGGACCTCGTCCAGCACCGTCGCCGCGTCGTCCAGCCCGTCCAGCCGCTGGGGCAGGTAGCCCACGCGCTCGGTGAGCCGCTGCGCCGTGGCCCGCGGGGCGCCGTCGGGCCCGGCCCCGTCCGGCCCGCCGGCGCCCGTGCCGGACGCGCCGGTGCCGACCAGCTGCTCGAGCAACGTCGTCTTGCCGACGCCGTTCGGGCCGGTCAGCGCGAAGCGCTCGGGTCCGGCGAGGACGATCTCGCGGCCGTCGGCACCGCGCAGGACGGCGAGGCGGCGACCGGCGGGCACGTCAGGATCGGGGAGGTCGACGACGATGCGGTCGTCGTCGCGCACGGCGCGCTCCGCGGTGGCCACGGCCTCGCGGGCCCGCGACTCGGCCTCGGCGGCGGCGCCGCGACGGGCCCCCTGCGACTTCTCGGCGGCGTTGCGCCGGTCGTCCACCACGGCCTTGACGTACTTCCGGTTGGCCACGTCCTTGCGTCCCTGCCGCTCGGAGTGGGCGATGCGCTCCTGGACCTCGATGCGCTGCCGCTTCTCGCGCCGGAGCCGCTGCTCGGCGTCCCGCAACGTCGAGCGCGCAGCCTCCTGCTGCACCGCCAGCCACTCCTCGTACTGCGCATAGGTACCGCCGAACGTCGTCAGGCCACCGGTGCGCAGCTCCGCCGTCGCGTCCACGAGCTCGAGCAGCTCGCGGTCGTGCGACACCACGACGAGGGCGCCACGCCAGGTCCGCACCAGCTCGTGCAGGCGTTCGCGGGCACGGCCGTCGAGGTTGTTCGACGGCTCGTCCAGCAGCACCACGTCGGCCGCCCGGAGCCGGACGCCCGTGACGGCGGTCAGCACGGCCTCGCCGCCGGACAGCGTGCCGACGCGGCGGTCGAGCACCCCACCCGGGGACGAGCCGGCCGATACCGCGGCAGAGGACCCCGCGAGGACGTCGGCCGCGTCGAGCGCGGCGACCGCCCGCTCCTCCAGGTCCCACCCGTCGGAGCCGACGACGTCGAACAGCTCGGGGCGGACGTCGCCGTCGGCGATGGCGCGCACGGCGTCGACCACGTGCCGCACCCCGAGCAGGTCGGCGACGGTCGCGTCCGTGTCCAACGTGATCCGCTGGGGCAGGTGGTCGACGGTGCCGGCGACGGTGACCGAGCCGGAGGTGGGGGTCAGCCGGCCGGCGATCAGGTGCAGCAGGGTCGACTTGCCGGTGCCGTTGAGGCCGACCAGCCCGGTACGGCCCGTGGCGAAGGCGCCGGACACGCCGGCGATCGGGGTGGCCCCGTCGGGCCAGGAGAAGGTGAGGTCGTGCAGGACGACGGCGGGAGTAGAGGGCACAGGAGCTCCGGGGGACGCTGCGGCGTGCGCCGACGTCGTCCACCCGCCAGGAGGTGCACCGGTCCGGGTGCGGGCGAGCAGAGGTCAGCGCGAGGTCGAGGGACCGCCGTCCGTGTCCGTCACCGAGAATCCTTCCGCCCGCCCCCTCTCACACGCGGCCTGCCCGCGGGGACGACGACGAGGATGCCACCGACGAGGCGCCGGCGCAACGGTTTTCCGGCCGCCGTCACGGCTGTTGCGGGCACTCGGGGCCCGTGGTTGCGTCGCTCGCGGGACAGCCGCCGCGAGTGGTACGGCTTCCACCGGAACGCGTGACGTCCGTGCGGGGCGAGACCCGCACGCTGCTGACCTGCACCGCCGAGGAGTTCCTCGTCAACGCACAGCTCGATGCCTACGAGCTGGACGAGCAGCAGGGCGACCCGCGCGTCTACTCCCAGAACTGGGAGCGGCGCATCCCGCGCGACCTGGTCTGAGGCGGGGGCTCGACGGCGACCTCGTCCCCCGTGCTTCGCTCCACGAGCCGGGCCTCCAGGAGCTTGAAGGCCCGCAGCTGCTGCTCGTTGAGCAGGGTGTCGGTGAACTCGGTGAAGTAGTCCTCCGTGCCGCCCAGGTCGAGCGGGACCCGGGCGGAAGCGAGCTCGTCCACGACCGGACCGTAGACCTCCAGGAAGGCGTCGACCAGGGCCGTGACCTCCGCGTCCGAGCTGCTGGGACCGAGCAGGTCGAACCGCTCCGACAGGTCGCTCCCTCGCGCGGCGAGGAGGGCGTCGCTGAGCCGTTCGTAGAGCCTGGCGAGGTGGGGCATCCCCTCCTCGCCGGCCAGGTGGGCCAGCAGGACCGTCTGGTCACGGTCGATCCGCGCCAGGACGCCCACCGACGGGGAGGCACGGAAGAAGGGGGCCAGCTCCGGTGGCAGGTCGGGCGCCGCGTGGTGGTCGCGGAGCTGTGCGATCACCTCCCGCTGACGCGCGAGCCGGGCCATCTGGCCGGCCAGCTCTCGGTCCAGCTCCTCCAGGAGCTGGTCGGAGTCGGCCGCCGGACCGTCGGTCTCCGTCCTCTCGAGCAGGGCCGGCACCTGTGCGAGCGGGATCCCGAGGGCCGCCAGGCGCCGGATCCGCAGGACGCGGACCAGGTCGTGCACGTCATAGCGGCGATAGCCGTTGCCGCCACGCGCGGGTTCGTCGAGGACGCCGACCCGGTGATAGTGGCGCAACGTCCGCACCGAGACCCCGGCGAGCCGGGCCAGCTCGCTGCTACGCACCGGTCCTCACCACCGTCGCCTCCGTCTCCTCCGTGGGTTCCAGGCTACGCAGCGACCGCACGGACAGCCCGACCACCGCGGCGACCGACCACACGCCCGCGAGCGTGATCGCTGCCGCCTCCAGGCTGGCGAGCTCGGTGACGACGGCAGCCACGACGATCCCGAGCGGTGGACCGGCGGTCATCATCGAGTTCTGCGTCCCCATGACGCGGCCGCGCATCTGCTCGGGAATCCGTTCGATCATCAGCACCCCGACGAGGCTGCTGAACAACCCGCCGGACAGCCCGACGACGAACGCACCGGCGAACACCACCCACACCGAGGCGAGCGTCGCGACGACGGCGAAGCCCACGGTGGTCCCGACGATCCCGGCGACGAACCACCACCGGCGCCGTCCCCGCGCCCCGAGCAGCGCATAGGCGCCGCCGCCGAGGAGCATCCCCGCCGCCAGCGCCGTCAGGACGTACCCGAGCATGCCCGGCTGGTCGGCGAGCGTGAAGTAGACCGGCAGGACCAGGCCCTGCAGCGCGGCGAGCACCACCACCGAGACGATGCTGAGCATCGTGGTCGCCCTGAGGAACCGGCTGCGGAACAGCACGCGCCACCCCTCCCGCAGCTGGGCCCAGCCGCTCGCCGCCACGGCGTCCGTGTCGGCCTGGGGGAGGTCGCGGGCGATGTCACCGACCCGGTGCGGGACGAGGAGCGTGACGAGGGCGGCGAGCAGGGACGTCCCCGCGGTGATCCACAGGACGGTCGACCCGTCGAACACCACCATGAGGGTGCCTGCTGCCGCGGGGCCGAGCAGCATCGCCACCGCCCCCAGGCTCTCCCGGAGGCCCATCAGCCGTTCGGCGGAGATGTTGCCGTGCCGGACGATCGCGGGCAGGAGGGCGTCCCGCGCGGTCAGGCCCGGCACGTCGCCGACGGACCCGATGATCCCGAACAGGATGAACCAGCCGAGGTTCAGCCCGCTGACCAGGTCGACGATCGGCAGGGCCGCGATGGCGGCTGCGGAGACGAGGTCGGTGAGCACCGAGGACGTGCGCCGGTTGATCCGGTCGATCACCACGCCCATGAAGAGGCCGGCGAGGACCGCGGGGACGGCGGTCGCCGCGGCGAGCGCCCCCATCCCCAGCACGCTCCCGGTCATCTGGAGCACGATCAGCGGCAACGCGATCCCGGCGACGGAGTTGCCCAGCAGGGACAGCGTGTAGGAGGAGAGGTAGGCGATCGGGACGAGTCTCATGGGACCAGTGAGAACTATGACGTCGCGTCGGGGTCAAGGGTGACGTCCGGCACTGGTCCCGCCGCAGGTCGACCCGTCTACCGCCGCGTCGCCAGGAACTCCCCGATCCGGCCGATGGCCTCCTCGAGCACCTCGACGTCGGGCAGGGTGACGAGCCGGAAGTGGTCGGGCGCCGTCCAGTTGAACCCGGTGCCGTGCGTGACCAGGATCTTCTTGGCGCGCAGCAGCTCGATGACGAAGTCCTGGTCGTCGTCGATCGCGTACACCTCCGGGTCGAGGCGCGGGAAGCAGTACAGCGCACCGCGGGGTCGCACGGAGGACACCCCGGGGATCTCGTTCAGCAGCCGGTCCGCGAGCATCGTCTGCTCGTAGAACCGCCCGCCGGGCACGATGAGCTCGTCGATGGACTGGTAGCCGCCGAGCGCCGTCTGGATGGCGTGCTGGGCCGGCACGTTGGCGCACATGCGCATGTTGGCGAGCAGCGTGAGGCCCTCGAGAAACTCGGTCGCGGTCTCCTTCGGGCCGGAGATCATGACCCAGCCGGCCCGGTAGCCGCACACCCGGTAGGCCTTCGACAGCCCGCTGAACGTCAGGCACAGCACGTCGTCCCCGGCGGCGGTGGCGGCGTGGTGGTGGACGGCGTCGTCGTACAGGATCTTCTCGTAGATCTCGTCGGCCATGACGACGAGGTCGTGGCGCCGTGCGATGTCGACGAGCGCCTCGACCATCTCCTTGCTGTACACCGCACCGGTGGGGTTGTTCGGGTTGATGATCACCAGGGCGTGGGTGTTCTCGGTGATCTTCGACTCGATGTCCGCCAGGTCGGGCATCCATCCGTTCGCCTCGTCGCACGCGTAGTGCACGGGCGTGCCGCCGGTCAGCGTCACGGCGCCCGTCCACAGGGGGTAGTCCGGTGCGGGCACGAGGATCTCGTTGCCGTCGTCGACGAACGCCTGCAGCACCATCGAGATGAGCTCGGAGACGCCGTTGCCGATGAACACGTCGTCCACCATGGTGTCCCGCAGACCGCGGGACTGGTAGTACTGCGCGACGGCGGTGCGGGCCTCGTAGATGCCCCGCGAGTCGCTGTACCCCTGCGCCTCGGGCAGGTGGTGGACCACATCGGCGAGGATCGCCTCGGGTGCCTCGAAGCCGAACGGCGCCGTGTTGCCGATGTTCAGCTTGAGGATGCGATGACCCTCGGCCTCGAGACGCTGAGCCTCGGTCAGGATGGGGCCACGGACGTCGTATCGGACGCCGCGGAGCTTCTTGCTCTGTCGGATGGTGCGCACCGGGCCATCCTCGCCGGTCCGTCCCCCTCGCGCGAACAGCCAATCCGACACGCGTGGCCCTTACCCCTGGCCCAGGCGTGCCACCAGCGCCTCGACCGACGGCGCGACGGGGGTCCCGGCAGCAAGATCACCGGGCACCGGGGTGCCGGCACGGACCGCGAGCGGGAGCACGCCGGCCCAGACGCCGTGGTCCTCACCGTCGTCCAGCCGCTCGCCGACGCCGCCCGAGCGGGTCTTCACGCTCACCCGGTCGAGCGGCACCTGGAGCACCTGCGTGGCGGCGACCTCCTTGGCGGTCATCTCGCGCACCTCGGCGCGGCGCCCCGGCATGAGGTGGTCGCCGATCTGCCACAGCGCCTCGACCCGCTGCTCGCGGGGGACCACGGTGGCGCGCCCGGCGATCATCGCGGAGCGGTAGTTGGCCGAGCTGTCGTTCAACGACCTGGCGTAGACCAGCCCGTCCAGGTGCGAGATCGCCACGGAGACGGGCAGGCCGTCCGTCCCGGCGTCGAGGAAGAGCCCGCCGCCGGTGGAGCCGTGCAGCAGGAGGCGGCGGCCGAGCCCGTCGTCCAGGTCGCCGACGCCGTACAGGTAGGGCAGCACCACCGGGTACCCGTCGCGGACCATCGCGACGTGGGCGAGGAACCCGTCGGCGAGGATCCCGTCGAGGACGGCGGGGTCGTGGGTCTGGCGGTCCGGCTTGCGGCGGACGGTCGTGCTGGGGCAGGCGGTGGTCTCTGTGGTCACGGCTCCGAACCTACGGACAGATCTGGACTACCCTGTAGTCCACTCCCCGCCAGAACGGATGGTCCACTTCGATGCCCGACGATGCCTCCCCCGGCGGCACGCCCCGGACCAAGGTCGCCCGTGTGGCCGGCCTCGTGCGCGGCATGGTCCACGACGGCCGCCTGGCCGAGGGGGACCCGCTGCCCTCCACCCGCTCGCTCGCCACCGAGCTGGGCGTGGCCCGCGGCACCGTCACCGCCGCCTACGAGCAGCTCGACGGCGAGGGATACGTGGTGCTGCGCCACGGCACCGTGCCACGGGTCGCGGCGACGCTCGCACCGGCCCGCACCGAGGCTCCCGCCGAGCGGGCCGCGCGCCCGCGTTCGGCACCACCCGCTCCCGCCGGCCCGACGGCGCGCCCCACCGCCGTCGTCGACCTCGAGCCGGGCGTCCCGTCCGTCGCCGCCGTCTCCGAGCGGGACTGGCGCGCCGCATGGCGGCACGCGGCCGCCGTCCCGCTGGAGGCCCGCTACCCCGACCCGGCGGGAGAACCGGCCCTGCGCACCCAGATCGCGAACCAGCTCGCCCTGAGCCGCGGCTTCGCGCCGGACGCCGGACGCGTCGTGGTCACCAGCGGCACGGCGGAGGCCATCTCCCTGGTCACCGAGACGCTCGCCCGACGAGTCGGGCCGGGCGGCCGCCGTGCCCGGGTCGCCGTCGAGAATCCCGGCTACCGCGCAGGCCGCCGCGCCATCGAGTCCGCGGGCGGCGCCGTCGTCCCCGTGCCCGTCGGCGACGGCGGCATGGACCTGGCCGCCCTGCGCGCCGCCCACGCCCGCGAGCGCCTCGACGCCGTGCTGGTCACGCCGAGCCACCAGTACCCGCTGGGCGGGGCCATGCCCGTGGCACGGCGGCACGAGCTGGTGGCCTGGGCCGCCGCCGAGGGCGTCCTGGTGGTCGAGGACGACTACGACTCCGAGTTCCGCCACCGCGGTTCCCCGCTGCCGGCAATGGCCGCGCTCGACGACCGCGGCGTCGTCGTGCACGTCGGGTCCTTCTCCAAGGTGCTCGACCCGCGGCTGCGGTGCGGCTACCTGGTGCTCCCGGCGGGCAGCCCGTCGTGCAACACCCTGCCCGACGACGGCACCCCGGCCGGGGCGGGCATCCTCGCGGCGCGCTCGGGTCGGGGCGCCACCGTGGCGAGCGTGACCCAGCACGCGCTGGCCCACCTCATGTCCACCGGTGCGCTGCGTCGTCACGTCGCCCGCTGCCGCCGCGACTACCGGACCAAGCGCCGGATCGTGTCCGAGGCCTTCGACGGTGCGGACGGTGTGCAGGTCCGAGCGCTGGACGGCGGGCTGCACGCAGTCCTCGAGCTCGACCGCATCCCGGCGGCGGACCTGGTCGCACGGCTCGCGGACCGCGGCGTGCGGGTCGCCGACCTGCAGGACTACGTGGTGCCGGGGTCTGGTCTAGAGCTGAACGGCATCGTGCTCGGCTATGCGCCGCCGTCGGCCACCGTGCTGCGCGGCGCGCTGCGCACGATCCGCGCAGAAGCTGGATCAGATCGGAAGCCTTGATCCACGTTTCGGCGAAACATGGATTAAGATGGCTGGGTGCTCCACGTTCCTGCGCAGGAATACATCGACGAGTACTGGGTTGCCGAGTCCGACGGGATGGCGAGCCGGTCGGCGATGGCCGCTGCCTCCGGGCCCTACCGGTCGTCGGTGCCGCCCTCGATCGCCACGTGGGCCCCGTCGATCCCGGCCGACCTCACCGCCAACACCGAGGAAGCGACCGCAGCACTGAGCCGGTTCGACTCGTACGCGGCGGCAACCCTCGGTGCCGTGAGCCCCACGCTCGGCCCGATGAGCGCGATCTTGCTACGCACCGAGTCGACCTCGTCCTCCCAGATCGAGAATCTCACCGTCGGCGCCCGGCAGCTCGCACTCGCCGAGCTCGACCAGTCGTCCTCCGAGAACGCACGGACCGTCGTGGCCAACGTGCGAGCGATGGAGGCTGCGCTCGACCTCGCCGAGCGGTTCGACACGAGCGCGATCCTCGCGATGCACCGGGCGTTGCTGTCCGGACAACGAGGCTGGGAGGACCACGCAGGCCGATGGCGCGAACAGCTGGTGTGGATCGGCACGAGCGCGCTCAGCCCACGGGGCGCCTCTCACGTGGCCCCGCAGGCCCCGCTCGTCGCGCCCGCCATGGAGGACCTCGTGCACCTCGTCGCACGGGAAGACCTGCCGGTCCTCGTCCAGGCGGCCGTCGCGCACGCCCAGTTCGAGACCATCCACCCGTTCACCGACGGCAACGGACGGACCGGACGCGCGATCGTGCACTCGATCCTCCGGGCTAAGGGCATCACGACGACGACGATCGCCCCCGTGTCTGCCGGCCTCCTGACGCAGACCGAACAGTACTTCGACGCCCTGACGGCCTACCGGGACGGCGACGCACGCCCCATCGTCGAGAGATTCTCCGACGCCGCCCGGTTCGCGGCCACGTCGGGGTCACGGCTCGTGGACGACCTCGCTGAGCAGGTCGAGACGTCCCGGGCGCAGCTCCACGGGCTCCGGTCGCAGGCAGCGGCGTGGACCGTGCTCCCTCATCTTGTCTCGCACCCGATCATCAACGCACGGTTCCTCACCAGTCATCTGGGGATGGGGAACCAGAGCGCGCACAACGCCTTGGCACAGCTGGCCGACGCCGGAGTCCTGGTCGAACGTACGGGCCAGCGTCGCAACCGCGTGTGGCAGCACCCGGGGGTGCTCACCGTCCTCGACGAGTACGCCCGGATGCTGCTGCGGCAGTAGCTGGCGGGTTCAGCAGCGGCGGGCGACGATCGCTGCGTGGGGGCGGTTTCCGTCGTCGGCGCGGCGCTCGACCTCCTGGACCTCGAACCCCGCCCGCTCGAGCAACGCACTCATCTCCGGGACCGGCCAGAACCAGGCGGTCGTGACGGCGTGCTCGACGAAGGACGCGGAGGTCGACGCCCTCGACGTCGCAGCCCTGCCTCGCCAGGAAGTCCGTCCAGTGGCCGGAGCCGCAGCCCGCGTCGAGGACCGGCCCCGTGAGACCGGTCGCCCAGGTCGCGATGCGGGCGCGAGCCAGTTCGGGCATCGCCTCGACGGATCCCAGCCGGTCGATGTACTCCGCCGCACGTCCGGCACAGGCCGCGGACACCTCGAGGCGCGTCATGCCCCGAGTCTTGCAGGCCACGCGGCTCAGCCCAGCAGCGCCTTCACCTGCCGCCGCACGCCCGCGGCATCCAGACCGTGCGCGGCGGCGTGGTCCCGCGGGGTGCCGTACCGGCGCAGCTCGGCGTCCTGGGGCACCCCGACGTGCAGCACGCGCGACGGCCGGTCGGCCAGCGCCGCCGCCACGGGCGCAGCGCTCGTCCCCGCCAGGTACGGCTCCACGACCGCGAGCACCGGCGTCGGCCCGGCCAGGTCGCGCAGCCCGGCCGCGTCGAGCGGGTGCGGCGTGCCGGCGTACGCCACGCGGACCGGCAGGTCGCGCGTGGCCTCGAGAACGACGTCGAGCATCGGCCCGACGGCGAGCACCAGCGGCGCGCTCGACTCGCCGGCCTGCCCCCCGAGCGCGACGTCACGCACCAGGTGGACCCACCCGTCCACCGGCTGCGGCTTCGCGTTGCGCTGCCCCGAGAGCCGCACGTAGACCCGCCCGCTCCGCGCGGCCTCCCGGTGCAGGATCTCCGCGACCTCGTCGCCGTGGCCGGGCACGTGCACGGTCCAGCCGGGCAGCGCCGAGATCAGCGCGACGTCGCCGGGCGCCTGGTGCGTGCGCCCGCCGGAGCTGACGTCGTACGACGCCCCGGCGCTGACCAGCAGCGCGCCGACGTCCTGGTGGCCCAGGTCGAGCTTCACCTGCTCGTAGGCGCGTTCCACGAGGAACGGCGCGAAGGTGTGCACGATCGGCCGCCGCCCGGCCAGCGCGAGACCGCCGGCCACGCCGATCATGGCCTGCTCACGGATCCCCACGTCGACCACCTGGCCGGGCCGCCGGGCGATGGTGTCGCCGACGTAGCCGGCCCCGATGACCGCCAGCACGAGGACGGCGTCCGGGTTCGCGGCGAGCACCGGGTCCAGCTCGGCATAGAACCGGGAGCGCGCGTCGGGGACACCGCCGGCCGCGTTCATGCCGCCACCTCCGGACCTGCCGGCACGTCGACGACGACGGCGGTGGGCCGGTCGGGCGCGGTGGCCCGCAGCGCGGCCGAGAGCGCCGCGTGGTCGCGCGTGCCGACGTCGGCCGCCGCCCAGCCCTCGAGCGCGAAGCGCGCGCCGATGCCGCCGGGCCAGCCGAGGTTGTCGCTGTGGTTGTCCACGACGACGCAGCTCAGGTTGTCGAGGCCGAACCGGCCGGCGACGGCGATCGCCTCGGCGTTGCTGCCCTCGTCCAGCTCGGCGTCGCCCACGAGGACGACGACGCGTGCCCGCGACCGGTCTCGCAGCCCCAACGCCATGCCGACGGCGATCGGCAGACCGTGCCCGAGCGAGCCGCTGCCGATCTCGATGCCGGGCACGAGCGTCCGGTCGGGGTGGTGGCCCAGCGGCGAGTCCCAGGAGGCGACGTCGTCGAGCCACTCCGCCGGGAAGAAGCCCCGGGCGGCCAGCACGGCGTACGTGGAGGCCGGGCCGTGCCCCTTGGAGAGGAGGAACCGGTCCCTGTCCGGATGCTCAGGGTCGTCCGGGAACACGCGCAGCACCTGGTCGTACAGGACCCAGACGACATCGAGCGTGGAGTGGGCGCTGGGGTCGTGCTTCTCGTCGCCGGTGACGCGGGCGACGAGGTCCACGACGGGCCGCGGGACGGTGCCGGAGGATGTCATACCGCGATCGTGTAAGTTCAACCTCGCTTGAGGTCAAGAGGACGGGAGGCAGCGTGCCGATCGAGCGATACCTGACCATCGGCGAGGTCGCGCAGCGCAGCGGCGTGGCGCCGTCGGGCCTGCGCTACTACGAGTCGCTCGGGCTGATCTCCTCCGAGCGCACCCCGGGCAACCAGCGCCGCTACGAGCGCACCACGTTGCGGCGGGTGGCGTTCATCCGGACAGCGTCGCGCGTGGGGCTCACGCTGGACGAGATCGGCGAGGCCCTCGCGACCCTGCCCGAGGCCCGGACCCCCACCGCCGAGGACTGGACGCGACTCTCGCGCTCTTGGCGCCCCCTGCTGGACGCGCGCATCGCAGCCATCGAGCGACTCCGCGACGACCTCGACTCGTGCATCGGCTGCGGCTGCCTCTCGCTGGAGCGCTGCGTGCTGCAGAACCCCGCCGACCGCGCCGCCGCGCTCGGTCCGGGCGCGCGGTACCTGGAGGGCGACAGCCCGCTGGACGCCGCGCGCGCGGCCGGCAGGTCCACCGCCTGACCCGGTGTCACACCCACGGACGCTGTCTCGTCCCGTGGGTATGAGCACACACACCACACGCACCACGCCCAGCACCCACGTCCTCGTCGTCGGCGCCGGGTTCGCCGGCGGCATGGCAGCGGTCCGGCTCGCGGGACGCTCCCGCGGCCGGGTGCGCGTCACCGTCGTCAACCCGCGCCCGACGTTCGTCAACCGGCTGCGCCTGCACCAGGTCGCCACCGGTCAGCACGTCCCGGCACCCGACATCGGCCGGATGCTCGGGACCGACGTCGCGTTCGTCGAGGGCTGGGTCACAGCCCTCGACCCGGACGCCGGCCGGGCCACGATCTCCGGACCGGACGGCGTGCGGACCCTCGGGTTCGACCGCGTCGTCCTCGCCACCGGCAGCACCACCGAGCCGGTGCCGGTCCCCGGCGGCGAGCACGCGCACGGCGTCGCCGACCTGACGGCGGCCCAGCGCCTGCGCTCCGCGTTCGCCGACCTGCCCGCCGGGGCGGACGTCGCCGTCGTCGGCGGCGGGTTCACCGGGCTCGAGACCGTCGGCGAGCTGGCCGGGAGCCGGCCCGACCTCAGGGTCCGGCTGGTGACCTCCGGCGCGGCCACCGGTTGGTTCGGGCCCCGGGCCGCAGCGCACGTCAGCGCCAGCCTGGACGGGCTCGGCATCGAGTCCGTCGAGGGCAGCCGCGTCCGGTCCGTCGAGCCCGACCGCCTCCTGCAGGACGACGGCGCCGAGGTCCCGTCCGACCTGACCGTCTGGTGCGGCGGCTTCGCCGCGCCGCCCCTGGCCCGCGAGGCGGGCCTCGCCGTGGACCCGGCCGGGGCGGTCCTGACCGACGGCGCCCTGCAGTCGGTGTCCCACCCGCAGGTCCTAGCCGTCGGCGACGCCGGGCACACGGTCGCGCCCCACGGCGGCCGGTACAGCATGTCGTGCCAGTTCGCGTTCCCCTCGGGCGCGCACGCCGCCGACGTGCTGGCCGCCGAGGCCCTCGGCACGGTCCCCGACGGCGGTCCGGCACCGCTCGACCTCGGGTTCCAGGGGCGCTGCGTCAGCATCGGCGGCCGCGCCGCCGTGCTGCAGGTCACCGACCGCGACGACGTCGCGACCGACCGCGCGCTGACCGGACGCGCCGCCGTCGTGGCGAAGCGCTTCCAGGTGCGCGGCGTGGTGGCCGCGATCGGCGTCGCCCGCCGCGTGCCGGGCGCGATCCGCTGGCCCGGTTCCGACCGCGCGGCCGCCGCGGTCGCGGCGCCGGTGGCAGGCTGAGCAGATGTCCCGCACCGAGGAGTTCACGGCGCTGCGGCCGCTGCTGTTCGCCATCGCCTACCGGATCCTGGGCAGCGTGAGCGAGGCCGAGGACGCCGTGCAGGAGACCTGGCTGCGCTACGAGGGCACGACGGCGGAGCCGGCGTCGGTCAAGTCGTTCCTGTCCGCCGTCGTCACCCGGATCTCGATCGACGTGCTCCGCTCGGCGCGGGTGCGCCGCGAGGAGTACACCGGCGCTTGGTTCCCCGAACCGCTGCTGGACGACCCGTACGAGGACCCGGAGCGCTCCGCCGAGCTCGCCGACTCGGTGTCCATGGCGGCGCTGCTCCTGCTCGAGCGGCTCAGCCCGCTGGAGCGGGCGGTGTTCGTGCTGCGCGAGGTCTTCGCGTTCGACTTCGCCGAGATCGCCGGGGCGGTGGACCGCTCGGAGTCGGCCTGCCGGCAGCTCGCGGTCCGGGCCCGCCGGCACATGGCTGCCGGCCGGCCCCGGTTCGACGCCGACCGCCGCGAGCGCGAGGAGCTCGCGGCCCGGTTCGTCGAGGCCTTCCGCGAGGGCGACGTCGACGGCCTCACCGAGCTGTTGGCGGCCGACGTCCTGGTGACCGGGGACGGCGGCGGCAAGGCGCCGGCCTTCCCCCGGCCGGTCTCGGGCAGGGAGAAGGTGGTCCGGGCGTTCGCGGCCTTCGCCGACCTGTTGTCGGCGGGCGACCTCGTGGTCGAGCAGCACGAGGTCAACCACCAGCCGGGCCTGGTCGTCTCGACCGCGGAGCGCGAGCTCCTCGCCGTCATGGCGCTCGACGTGCTCGACGGGCACATCCAGACGGTCCGCGGGGTGATGAACCCCGACAAGCTCGCGCACCTGGGCCCCGTGGCCGACGCCTGGGCGGTGCAGGCCCGGGCGGTCCGGGCCCGGCACGAGCAGTCGTGACTCCTCGCTGGCGTCCGACGCCGACGTAGGTCACGGTGGGAGCGTCCGTCCACAGTCCTCAGAACCCCGGAGGTCCTCATGAAGGTCGTCGTCATCGGTGCGCTCGGCAAGGTCGCGCGCCACCTGCTCCCGCTGCTCGCCGGTCGCGGGGACGACGTCGTCGGCGTGGTCCGCAAGCCCGCCCAGCTCGACGAGGTGACCGACCTGGGCGCCGAGGCGCTGCTCCTCGACATCGAGCAGGCGAGCACCGAGGAGATCGCGTCGGCGCTCGATGGCGCCGACGCCGTCGTCTGGTCCGCCGGTGCCGGGGGCGGCAACCCGGACCGCACCTACGCCGTCGACCGCGACGCCGCGATCCGCTCCATGGACGCGGCCGCGAACGCCGGCGTGCCCCGCTACGTGATGGTGTCCTGGATCGGCTCGGTCCCGGACCACGACATCCCCGCCGACTCGAGCTTCTACGCCTACGCGGACGCCAAGCTCGCCGCCGACGACCACCTGCGAGGTACCGCCCTCGACTGGACGATCCTCGGACCGGGCAGCCTCACCGACGACGACCCCACCGGTCGCATCGAGCGCGTGGCGGAGGGCGTGAGCCTCGCCCGCGGCGAGGACTCGGCCGTCCCCCGGGCGGACGTCGCCCAGGTGGTGGCGGAATCCTTGCGCGAGCCGACGACCGTCGGCCGGTTCGTCCGGTTCCGCAGCGGCGAGACGCCCGTCGTCGACGCGCTGCGCGGCTGAGGACGCCGGGACGGGGCACCGTCAGTCCGGCGTGTGCTGGTGCAGCAGCAGCTGCCAGCGGCCGTCCGACCGGACGTAGGTGCTGGCCAAGGTCGCGGCGTAGGTGTCGTCGCCGCGCCGCCCGGTGAACCGGTACACGACGGTGGCGGTGTCCCCGCCGCGCACCAGGCGGGCGTCGCCCAGGTCGACCTCGTCCCAGCCGGGCGAGGCGTCCATCGCCGCCACGCAGCCGGCCTTGTCCAGCACCGCGCCGGGGACCACGACGACGGCGTCCTCGTGCAGCACCTCGGCGTAGTCGGCGCCCGCGCCGAGGGCGAGCCGGTCGTCGATCGCCAGGAGCTCGTCGATCATCGCTTCGCTCATGGTCCGACGGTAGGAGCGGGCTGCCGTGCACGCCAGAGCCAGCGCAGTGCGTCGGGCAGCAGCACACCGGCGTGGTGGGGATCGTGTCCGCCTATCTCACGACCTCAGCCCCGGGGCGCACGAGGCCCTTTCGCGGGTCGCCCGCATCGCAGGATCCGGGAATGCTGCGCACGCGTGGATCACGCATTGCGTGATTCTCACGCCAGGCGTGAGCCGAGCGCGCTGTGGTGTCACCGTTCCCGCGCTCCTGACACATCCCGATCGACGCCCGCCTCCGGGCGGCACCGTGCTGTGCCGAGCGCCACCGCTCTTCCCCGCGCAGCGAGGGCCCACCTGAGGCAGCATCGCAAGGGACCGGCACCCGCTCCCTGGAGGTCTCCGCCATGGCCCGCTCCGTCGCCGAACACCTCGTCGACCAGCTCGTCGCCGCCGGCGTCGAGCGCATCTTCGGCATCGTCGGGGACTCGCTGAACCCTGTCGTCGACGCCGTGCGCCGCACGGACGGCATCGAGTGGGTGCACGTGCGCCACGAGGAGGCGGCCGCGTTTGCCGCGGCCGCCGAGGCCGAGGTGACGGGGAAGCTCGCCGTGTGCGCCGGGTCGTGCGGCCCCGGCAACCTGCACCTCATCAACGGCCTGTACGACGCGAACCGTTCGAAGCTGCCGGTGCTGGCCATCGCGTCGCACATCCCGAGCGCCGAGATCGGCACGCAGTTCTTCCAGGAGACGCATCCCGACCGCTTGTTCAACGAGGCGTCCGTGTTCTCCGAGATGATCTCCACGGCCGCCCAGCTGCCCCGCGTCACCCGCTCGGCGATCCAGCACGCGCTGGCCGAGCCGGGCGTCGCCGTCCTCACCCTGCCCGGCGACGTCGCGGACCAGCAGGTGGCCGACGACGACGCGCCGATCCTCATCCCCGGCGCGTGCCCGGCCCGCGTGCTGCCGAACGAGGCGGACGTGGCCGCGCTGGCGCGGGCGATCAACGACGCCGAGAAGGTCACGCTGTTCGTGGGCGCGGGTGCCCGGGACGCCCGCGACGAGGTGCTCGAGCTCGCCGACCTCGCCGCCGCGCCGGTCGGTCACTCGCTGCGCGGCAAGGAGATCATCCAGTACGACAACCCGCACGACGTCGGCATGTCCGGCCTCCTCGGGTACGGCTCGTGCCACCAGGCGGTGTTCGGGGCGGACCTGCTGGTCCTGGTGGGCACCGACTTCCCCTACCAGTCGTTCCTGCCCGCGGACGTCCCCACGGCCCAGATCGACATCGACGCCTCCCACCTCGGCCGGCGCACCCGCCTGGACCTGCCGGTGCACGGCGACGTCGCCGAGACGCTCCGGCTGCTCAACCCGCTCGTGCAGCGCAAGTCGAACCGCAAGTTCCTGCGCCGCATGGTGGACAAGCACGCCGAGACCATGACCAAGGTGGTGGGCGCGTACACCCGCAAGGTGGAGAAGCACACGCCGATCCATCCCGAGTACGCGGCCGTCCAGCTCGACGAGACGGCGGCGGACGACGCCGTGTTCACCGTGGACACCGGCATGAACAACGTCTGGGCGGCGCGGTACCTCACGCCGAACGGACGACGGCGCGTCATCGGCTCGTTCATCCACGGCTCGATGGCCAACGCCCTGCCACACGCGATCGGGGCGTCCTTCGCCCAGCCCGACCGCCAGGTGGTGGCGCTGGCCGGGGACGGCGGGCTCTCCATGCTGCTCGGCGAGCTGATCACGGTCCGCGCCTACGACCTGCCGGTCAAGATCGTCGTCTTCAACAACTCGTCCCTCGGCATGGTGAAGCTGGAGATGCTCGTGGAGGGGCTGCCCTCGCACGGCACCGACTCCCCGGAGGTGGACTACGCGGCGATCGCCGCCGCCGTCGGGATCCCGTCGCAGCGCGTCGAGAAGCCGAAGGACCTGCGCAAGGTGCTCGCCGAGCACATGGACGCCCCTGGACCGGCGCTCGTGGAGGTCATGACCGACCCGAACGCGCTGTCGATCCCGCCGTCGATCACGTCCGGGCAGATCCGCGGGTTCGCCACCGCCATGACCAAGGAGATCCTCGGCGGCGGGATGGGCGAGGTCATGTCGATGGCCCGCTCGAACCTGCGCAACCTGCCGCGCTGACGCCTCAGCGCCAGCCGGCGGCCAGCGCCAGGAACGCGTCGTTCGCCGCGACCTCGCCGATGCTGACCCGCATGCCGTCCCCGGCGAACGGCCGCACGAGCACGCCCGCCGCCGCGGCCTGCGCCGCCAGCTCCGCCGTCCGCTCCCCCAGGCCGAGCCAGACGAAGTTCGCGTGCGTCTCGGGCACGTCCCAGCCCTGCTCGCGCAGCGCGTCCGCCACGCGGGTGCGCTCGGCGACGATCGCCTCGACGTGCTCGATCATCTCCACCTGGGCGGGTGGCTGCAGCGCGGCGATGCCGGCCCGCTGGGCGAGGTGGTTCACCCCGAACGGCGTGGACGTGGCCCGGATCCCGGCGGCCAGCCGCGGCGCGGCCAAGGCGTAGCCCACCCGGAGGCCGGCGAGCCCGTACGCCTTGGACAGGGTGCGGAGGACGACGACGTTCGGGTGGCGCCGCAGCACGTCGAGACCGTCCGGCGACCCGGGATCGCGCACGAACTCGAGGTACGCCTCGTCGACGACGACGAGCACGTCGCGGCGGACGGTCGCGAGGAACGTCTCCAGCTCGTCGGCGTGCACCACGGGCCCGGTCGGGTTGTTGGGCGTGCAGACCAGCACGGCGCGGGTTCGCTCGGTGACGGCGGCCGCCATGGCGGGCAGGTCGAGGCGCCCCGCCGAGGTCACGGGGACCGTCACGGCGGTGCCCCCGGCCACGGCGGTGATGATCGGGTAGGCCTCGAAGGAGCGCCACGGGAAGACGACCTCGTCCCCCGGCTCGACGACGGCCTCGAGCACGTGCTGCAGCACCGCGACGGACCCGTTGCCCACCACCACCTGGTCCGCACCGACGCCCACGTACCCGGCGATCGTCTCGACGAGCTCGGTGGCGTACATGTCGGGGTAGCGGTTGACCTCGGCGGCCGCCGTCTGGATCGCGGCGAGCACCGACGGCAGCGGCGGGTACGGGTTCTCGTTCGACGAGAGCTTGTACGCCCGGCCGCTCGGCCGTGCGCCCGGGACGTAGGCGGGCAGGGCCGCGACGGCGGCGCGCAGCGGGACGGTGACCGGTGTGTCGGGGGGTGTGTCCACGGGCGCCATCGTGCCACGATGCCGCCATGAACCTCATCGCACGGATCGTCGTCACCTCGTTGGCGCTGTGGATCTGCGACCTGATCTTCGACAACCTCGAGATCTACGGCGGGGACGACGCCCTCGGGCGCATTCTCGTCATCGTGGGTGTGGCGACGATCTTCTCGCTGGTCAGCATGATCGTGAAGCCGATCGTGTCCCTCATCTCGCTGCCCCTGCTGATCCTCACGCTCGGGTTGTTCTACCTGCTGATCAACGCGCTGATGCTGTGGATCACCTCCTGGCTCACCGACCAGATCGGCGACTGGGGGCTGGAGGTCACGGGCGGCTTCTGGTGGTACCTGTGGATCGCCCTGATCCTCGCTGTCCTGCAGACGGTCATCGGCTGGGTCGTCCCCGGCGACAAGCGGGACTGAGCGGGTCACCGGCCCGGGGACGCACGCCGGACGGTGTAGAAGGTCGTCCCCGCGCCGGTCCCCGCCAGCAGCTCCTCGATCGGCCCCACCACCCCGGCCACCTGCACGTTGCCCACGGCCTGTGCGTGCTCCAGCGTGCGCAGGTGCGTGGGCACGCTGTGCGCCTGCGCGACGCTGCCCGACGCCGCCCGGTCCCGGGGGTCGTCGGAGGCGGCCAGGTCCCGGCCCACCGTGACCCGGTCGGGCGTCGCCGGGTTCTCCGCGGTGGAGCGCCCGTCGAGGGGCGAGACGAGCTCCTGGGTGTTCTCCAGGTGCAGCGCGGGGACGCCCGGGGGCGTGCGGAACGTCGCGGTGGGCGCCCCGGCGGTCACGACGCCGCCGACGCGGTGCTGCGCACGGAACGACGGCGACGCCGCCAGCGAGGTCGCGGCGATCCCGCCGAGCGAGTGCCCCACCAGCACCACGGGCTCGTCCCGGGCGGCCCCGGCGTGCCCGAGCGCCGCCTCGACGGCCACCATGACGTCGGCCGCACGGCCCGCCATGAGGTCGAGATCGGTGGCGCCGTCGAACGGGTTCTCGGCCGACAACAGCTCCTGGGTCCCCGGGACCAGGACCGTCCAGCTCACGGTGCCGTCGTCGTGGACCACGCGCTCCACCCCGATCGTGCCGGGTGGCGGGCCGGGCGCCGGACGCCCGGGGATGCTGCTGCCGCGGGGGTAGAGGTCGGCGGTGCGGGCCAGCGCCTCGGCGACGCTGCCGGCAGCCGTCCCCTGCCACGCCGGCACTCCCCCGGTGAAGCGCCCCGCGTCCAGCGGCTCCACCCTCACCTCGACGTCGGGCAGCGCGCTGCGCACGGCGGTGGACAGCACGCGTGCACCGCCGGTCACGGAGAGGTCTCCGTGCGCGGCGACCGGCGCGGCGAGCGCGACCCCGAAGCCAGCGCCCCGGAGGGCCTCGTCGACGAACGGGGCCGTGCCCCGCAGGACCGACCCGCCGAGCCCTCCGTCGCCGGAGGGCTCGGCGTCGGGCGCGACGGCGACCGGCGGTTCGCGCGGGGCGTCGGGGTCGTCGGACAGCGCAGCGAGCAGGCCCAGACCGAGCACGCCGCTCCAGCGCAGCGGGAGCCCTGTCAGGGGGTCGTTCACCCACCCGGTGATGACGGCTCCGGCGGCACCGGAACCCACCGTCACCACGGCACCGAGGGCCCGCTCCGCCGTGGACTCGGCGTGCTCGTAGAGCCCCGCGGCGAGCAGCAACCGGTGCTGCAGCTCCGCGCAGGTCTCCGCCCTGGCGGCGAGCGCGACCGCGGCGTCGTCGGCGAGCGCTCGCGCCCAGCGGACCCGGCCGGTCCGCGTCGGGTCGGCCTCGCCGAGGGGTGGCGGGCTCCACAGGTCCCGGTCCAGCGCGGTCCGTGCGGCCGCGCACGCGGCGGTGGCGACGCGCAGGTCCTCCGCGGCGTCCGCGAGGCGCAGCGCCGCGGCACGGATCCCCGCGGCGTCGACGTGCGCGACGGGTCGCCCGCCGCCGACGACGAGCGTGTCGCGGGGGTCCCGGCTCACGGCGACCCGACGCCGGCGGTGACCCGTACGGCCAGGTCGACCGTGCCGGCGTCGGCCGCGATCGTCGCGAGCAGGTCGCCGACGGCGGTGCGGCAGCCGGCACCGGCCGCCGAGTCCCAGTCGAGGTCGGCGGCGCGGCGCAGCAGGTCGGCGGAGTCGTCGAGCGCGGCGCGGGCGTCCCGCAGCCGGGCGGCCGCCACGGCGACGTCGGAGGTCGGCATCAGCATGGCCGGGACGCTAGGCAGGCCGCCGGTGCCGCCGTCGGGCAGCCCCGTCGACCTGTGGAGAACGACCTCCCCGGGTGGCCTCGACCCCCTCGGCGCGACCGTGGGTGACCGGCCCGTGGGAGAATGCCGGGCGTGACCTCCACCGCGCCGCAGCCTGACCAGCCCGCCCGTGTCGACCTCGCCGACGTCACCCCGCCGATCGCGCTGGGACCGCTCGACGGCCGCTACCGCGGTGCGGTGGCGCCGCTGGTGGACCACCTGAGCGAGGCCGCGCTGAACCGCGCACGCATCCACGTCGAGGTCGAGTGGCTGATCACGCTGTGCAACGGGACCGCCGGCGCCCCCGGAGCCGTGGTCCCCGGCGCGCCCGCGCTCACCGACGCCGAGACCGCCTACCTGCGCCGCATCCAGGCGACGTTCGGCGCGGAGGAGATCGCGGAGCTCGGCGCGATCGAGCGCGAGACCGTGCACGACGTCAAGGCGGTCGAGTACTTCATCAAGCGCCGGATCGCCGCCGCCCCCGACGAGCTCGGCGCGACGAGCCTGCCGGCGGCGAGCGAGCTCGTGCACTTCGCCTGCACGTCCGAGGACATCAACAACCTCAGCTACGCGCTGATGGTGCGCGGCGCCGTCGTCGACGTGTGGCTCCCCGCGGCGGAGGCCCTGGCCGACCAGCTCGCCGACATGGCCCGCGAGCACGCGGACGTGCCGATGCTGAGCCGCACCCACGGCCAGCCCGCGACCCCGACGACGATGGGCAAGGAGATCGCGGTGCTCGCCCACCGCCTCCGCCGCCAGCTCCGTCGCATCGCCGGTGCCGAGTTCCTCGGCAAGCTCAACGGCGCCACGGGGACCTACGGCGCCCACACCGTCGCGGTGCCGGGCGCCGACTGGCCGGCCGTCTCGCAGGCGTTCGTCGAGCACCTGGGCCTGACCTGGAACCCGTTGACCACCCAGATCGAGTCGCACGACTGGCAGGCCGAGGTCTACGCCGACATGGCGCGGTTCAACCGGATCCTGCACAACCTCGCGACCGACGTGTGGACGTACATCTCGCTCGGGTTCTTCACGCAGATCCCCGTCGCGGGCGCCACCGGTTCCTCGACGATGCCGCACAAGGTCAACCCGATCCGGTTCGAGAACGCCGAGGCCAACCTCGAGATCTCCTGCTCCCTGCTGGACACGCTCTCGGCCACGCTGGTCACGAGCCGCCTGCAGCGCGACCTCACGGACTCCACCACGCAGCGCAACATCGGCCCGGCGTTCGGCCACTCGCTGCTCGCGATCGACAACGTGCGCCGCGGCCTGAAGGCCCTCGCCGTGAACGCCGACCTCATGGCCGACGACCTCGACCACAACTGGGAGGTGCTCGGCGAGCCGGTCCAGTCCGCGATGCGCGCCGCGTCCGTCGCGGGGGTCGAGGGCATGGAGAACCCCTACGAGCGGCTCAAGGAGCTCACCCGCGGACAGCGCGTCGACGCCGCCCGCATGCGTGAGTTCGTCGGCACCCTCGGGCTGCCCGACGACGTCGCGTCCCGCCTCGCCGAGCTCACCCCGGCCACGTACACCGGCATCGCGGCGCGGCTGGTCGAGGACCACCTGGCCTGACGCGGGGCGGCCGCGGTCAGCGCGACCGCGTCATCTCCTGCTGCCCGACGACGGAGAGCAGCGCGAGCTTCTCGGCGTCGGCCGACCGCGGCGCAGCGGTGAGGACCAGCAGCGACTGGGTCTGGTCCTGCGTGAACAGCACCTGGCAGTCCAGCTCGATCGGTCCGACCTCGGGGTGCACGAGCACCTTGTGGTCCTCGTACCGCCGCGCGACCTCGTGCCGCTCCCAGAGCTCGACGAACTCGGGGCTGGCCGCCTGCAGGGTGCGGACGAGCTCCCCGGCGGGCGAGTCCGCGCCGACCAGCCCGACGGCGGCCCGCAGGTTCGCGACGACGGCCCGGCCGTGGCGGTCCCGGTCCGCGACCGGGTAGATCTCCCGGCTCGTGGGGTCGGTGAACCACCGGTAGAACTCGCTGCGCTCCCAGCCGCGGGCCTGCGAGTGGTCGCCGAACAGGGCGACGGCGAGGTCGTTGGCGACCAGCGCCTCGCCGACGCAGGACATGATCACCGCCGGCGTGTCCTGGAGCCGGTCGAACACCCGCTGCAGGGCGGGCGCCACGTGGGGGTGGCAGACGATGCGGTCGGGCGTGCCGCGCCCGGCCGTGCGGAACAGGTAGTCCGTCTCGTCGTCGGTCAGGCGCAGCGCCCGGGCGATCGCCGCGAGCATCTGCTCGCTCGGCTGGGGGCCGCGCTGCTGCTCCAGGCGCGTGTAGTAGTCGACGGACATGGCGGCGAGCGCGGCGACCTCCTCGCGGCGCAGGCCGGCGGTCCGTCGTCGGGCACCGGGCGCGAGCCCGACGTCCGCGGGCTGCACGGCATCGCGGCGGCGGCGGAGGAAGGCGGCGAGCGCGGCGCGGTCCATGTCCCCCATGGTCCGACGGCGGCGCCCCCGTGCGCCAGTGCCCCACCAGGGATCGCCGGTCCCCCGATGAGGGGTCCTCTCCCGCCGCCGGACCGCCGCGCGCACGGTGGGTCCATGGACATCACGCACAGCACCGTCTTCATCCCCGGCGCCACGAGCGGTATCGGCCTCGCTCTCGCGCAGCGCCTGCACGCGGCCGGCAGCACCGTGATCGTGGGTGGGCGCCGCACCGAGCGGCTCGCGACGATCGCGGCGGACCATCCCGGCATCGACACCGTGGAGATCGACACCGCCGACCCGGCGAGCGTCGAGGTCGCGTCCCGCGAGGTCCTCGCGAAGCACCCGGACCTGGACGTCGTCGTCGCGATGGCGGGCATCATGCCGCTGGAGGACTGGCGCTCGGCAGCCGTGCTCGCCACGGCCGAGCAGGTCGTCACCACGAACCTCCTCGGCCCGCTGCGGCTGCTCGCGGCCTTCACCGAGCACCTGCAGGGCCGCGACGGCGCCGCGTTCGTCACCGTGTCGTCCGGCCTGGCGCACGTGCCGCTCGCCGCGACGCCCGTCTACAACGCGACGAAAGCCGCGATCCACAGCCTGTCGGAGGGGCTGCGGCTCCAGCTGGAGCCGGTGGGGGTCCAGCTGGTCGAGATCGTCCCGCCGGCCGTGTCCACGAGCCTGACACCCATCCTCGAGGAGCACCCGGGTGCGATGCCGCTCGACGCGTTCGCCGACGAGGTCATGGCGCTGCTCGCGGCCGATCCGGACGCGCACGAGATCCTCGTCGACGCCGTGCAGCCCCTGCGGCGGGCCGAGGTCGACGGCCGGTACGCCGAGACGATCGCACAGCTCAACGGCCTGGACGTCCCGGCGACCGCCGGCTGACCGCGGCCGCGGCTACGGCTTGTTCGAGGTCAGGTACCGCGAGGCGACGTATCCCCGCTTGCCGCCGTGCTTGACCTCGAGCCAGCCGTTGCGCATCTTGCCGAGGTGCCGGACGCGCTGGTCCCGACGCAGCGTCATGACCTTGGACGTCGAGGTGGAAGGCCCTTTGCGTAGGTAGAGCTTCTTCACGTCCACCCAGGAGTGCGTGTTGCCGGACTTCTTCGGCACCACGCGGGCACCGTCCCGGGTGTCCGAGAGGTACTGCGCGGAGACCCACCCGTTCGTGCTGCCGTAGCGCACGCGCTGCCAGTCGCCCTTCACGTCGCGGAGCATGGTGAGGCTCGTGTCCGCCGGGATCGTGCGGCGCACCGTGGACGACGTGTTCGGCCTGGCCCGCATGTTGAGGGACGTCAGCGTGTAGCGGGTGCCCTGCGAGGTGTAGCTCGGCGACACGTAGTCCCGGTGCACCCAGCCCGTCCTCCCGGACCGGGTGACCTTGCGCCACTCGCCGGAGCCGTCGCCCGGCTTGGCCGTGAGCACCACGTTCGGCTGCAGGGTGCGCAGGACGCCGTAGCCGGTCCCCGGGCCGCTGCGCAGGCGGACCTTCGCCGCCGTGAAGTACCGGCACGACGTCGCCACGGTCCGTGCGTAGTTGCGCGTCGAGCGCTGGGTGAGGTCGATCCCCCGCTTCTTCAGGAACCGCAGCGGGTCGACGGCCTTGCCGTTCGGGTAGCCGCCACGCCAGATCTCGAGGTGCAGGTGGGGTGACGTCGACGTCCCGGTGGACCCGACGTCGGCGATGTGCTGCCCCTTGCGGACCTTCTGGCCCTTCCTGACGCGCTGGTCGCCGTCGATCACGTGGGCGTACAGCGAGGAGAACCGCACGCCGTCGACCACGTGGTCGACGACGACCCACTGGCCGAACCCGCTGACGGTCCCGGCACGCGACACGGTGCCGTCGGCGACGGCGCGCACGTCGCTGCCCGACGACGCCCCGAAGTCCTGCCCGAGGTGGTACGTCGAGGATCCGCGCACGGGCATGCAACGGGGCCCGTAGTAGGAGGAGAGGGCGTACGTCTTGTCCTTCAGCGGCGCGGCGACGGGGGCCGCGGCCTGGGCGGGGGCCGCGGCGACCGCTCCGGTCAGCGCGAGGCCCAGGGTGGTCACGGCGGCCAGGAACATCGTGGCGGCCCTGCGTCGGGTCTGAGTCATGGCAGGCCTCCGTGCCGGTCGTGGCGAGAACTGTTGCTCGCGCACATCACCGTACGGCGAGTCACGCCGTCGCGCGCGTCGACGCTGCGGGCCTGCGGCGGCGCGCCTACGGTGTCATCACGGTGGCACCGACGAGAGGAGACACGATGACGACCCAGGCACCCGAGCGGGACCCGCGCGTCCCGGCGAGCGCGTTCGCCCTCGAGCTGGTCCGGCGCGACCCGACGGTGACCGACCCGAGGTTCGCCGACGCGCCCCCGGCGGAGGACGCACGCTACGAGACGAGCGAGCAAGCGGGAGAGCGCCGGTTCGACGCCGGCTGACGGTCACCCATGCTCGAGAGCTACCCGATCCTGACGCTGCTGCCCCCGGTGATCGCCATCGTGCTGGTGGTGATCACCAAGCGGGTGCTCGTCAGCCTGGGTGCGGGGATCCTGGCGGCGGCGCTCCTCGTCGCCGACCTGGACCCCCTGGAGACCCTGCGGCTGGTCTGGGAGTCGTTCGCGGCGATCTTCTGGGCCGACGGCGCCGTGAACACCTGGTACGTCTACATCCTCGTCTTCACGCTGATGCTGGGCGTCATCGCGGCGTTCATCATGATGTCGGGCGGGACCAAGGCGTTCGCCGACTGGGCCGTGGAACGGATCCGGACCCGCCGCGGGGCGCAGGTCCTGCCCGCCGTGATGGGGATCGTCGTCTTCATCGACGACTACTTCAACGCCCTGGCCGTCGGGCAGGTCGCGAGGCCGGTCACGGACCGGCACCGCGTGTCCCGCGCGAAGCTCGCCTACATCATCGACTCGACGTCCGCACCGGTCGCCGTCCTTGCGCCGTTCTCGAGCTGGGGCGCCTACATCATGGGGCTGCTCGCTCCGATCATCGCGGCGTCGGCCCTGTCCATGTCCAGCGTGCAGGCGTTCCTCGGCGCCGCGGCGGCGAACTACTACGGGATCGTCGCCGTCCTCCTCGTGTGGCTCACGGTCGCCCTGCGGCTCGACGTCGGCCCGATGCGCCAGGAGGAAAGGCGGGCCGTCGCCGACGGCCGCACCTTCGCCGACGACGCCACGGTGCCCGGCCAGCTCTCGGAAGACCTGCCGGTCCACGAGCCCGGCGCCCGGCGGGCGCTCTTCGTCCCGTTCGTGCTGCTGGTGCTGGGCGTGTTCGCCGGCATCGTCTGGACGGGCTACGCGGCGGCCGGCTCCTGGGCGGTGGTCGACATCCTCGCCGAGACCGACACCAGCGCGGCGCTCGTGGTGGGCGGGACCCTGGGGCTCGTCGCGGCGGTCTACTACTACCTCCGCTACACGGCGCCCAACCCGCGCTTCTCCGGCAAGCACTTCGGCCGCGGATGGGTCGAGGGCGTCAAGGCGATGTGGCCGGCCGTGAGCATCCTCGTGCTGGCGTGGATGCTCACGGGCCTGATCGATCAGCTCGGCACCGGCGCCTACCTCGGCGGACTCGTCGAGGACGCCGACCTCTCGGCCTCCTGGCTCGTGCCCGTGATCTTCGTCCTCGCGGCCGCGATGGCGTTCTCCACCGGCACGTCGTGGGGGTCGTTCGCGCTCCTGCTGCCCCTGGTCGGCGGCATCATGAACACCATCGGGGAGACCGATCTGCTCCTGCCCGCCCTCGGCGCCGTCCTGGCGGGCGCGGTCCTCGGCGACCACGCGTCACCGATCTCGGACACCACGATCCTGTCGTCCACCGGCGCCGGGTCCGACGTCATCACGCACGTGCTGACCCAGCTGCCCTACGCCGGTGCGGCGGGTCTCGCCGCGCTCGTCGGCTACGTGGCGGTCGCGCTCGGGGCGGGCACCGCCGTCGGGCTGCTCGTCGCGGTGGTCGCGCTGGTGGTCGTGGTGGTCGTCGCCCGGGTGCTGCGCCGACCGGTCGAGGAGGCCGACCAGGGCGCCGAGCGCGCCACCTCAGTCGAGCAGCCGTAGCTCGATCACGGGCACGACGCGCTCCCAGCGGTCCTCGCCCGTCGCCGCGGCCAGCGGCAAGGCCCACTCGGTCAGGACGGGCCGCAGCGCGGCCCACGGCCGGGGCCGGTCCCGCGCGTACGCCTCGAGGGTGGCGGCAGCCTCGGCCGGGGACAGGGCGTGCGCCAGCGCCCGGACGTCGCGGCGCGTCCCGACGGAGACGAGCACTCGCGGCTCGGCCAGGACGTTGCGGTACCACTGGGCCGTCGGTCCCATCCCGGAGACGACGACGAGCCGGTCCGGCGCGGGGCGGTCCGCGACCTCGAGCACCACCGACCGCGCCTGCCCGCTGACCCGCCCCCGGTGCTGCATCAGCAGGAGCCGGTCCCCCAGGAGGAAGCCGAGCCCGGCGCGATACAGCCAGATCGGCGCGCGGACCAGCGCGCGGGTGTGCAGGAGGCGCGCGGCGAGGTTCACCGTTCGACCGTACCGGCACACGAGGGGGAGACACACCCCCTCGCGGCTGGCAGTATCGAGGCATGCACGAGCGCGCAGGGCAGCCGGCCCAGGACCAGGACCTCATCGACGTCGACCAGGTGGTCGGCGCGTACTACGACCGCAGGCCCGACGTGGAGGACCCGGCGCAGCAGGTCGCGTTCGGCACCTCGGGCCACCGCGGCTCCAGCCTGGACACCGCCTTCAACGAGGCGCACATCGCCGCGATCACGCAGGCGATCGTGGAGTACCGGGCCTCCCAGGGCACGGACGGCCCGCTGTTCCTCGGCCGCGACACCCACGCGCTGTCGCTGCCCGCCTGGCAGACCGCCCTCGAGGTGCTCGCCGGCGCGGGCGTGACCGTCATGATCGACGCCCGCGACTCGTTCACCCCGACGCCTGCGGTCTCGCAGTCGATCCTCATCCACAACGGGGCGGCGTCCGACGAGGGCCTGCGGACCTCCGGGCCGGGCGCCGCGGACGGGATCGTCGTGACCCCGTCGCACAACCCGCCGCGGGACGGCGGCTTCAAGTACAACCCGCCGCACGGCGGCCCCGCGGACTCCGACGCGACGGGCTGGATCGCGGACCGCGCCAACGAGCTGCTGCGCGCCGGCGGACTGTCGCGGATCCACCGGGTCTCGCTGGAGACCGCGCTGGCCGCGGCCACGACGCACCGGCACGACTACCTGTCGACGTACGTCGACGACCTCGCGAACATGCTCGACCTGGACGCGATCCGCTCCTCGGGCGTGCGCATCGGCGCCGACCCGCTCGGCGGGGCGTCGGTCGAGTACTGGGGGGCGATCGGCGAACGCTACGGGCTCGACCTCACCGTCGTGAACCCGCGCGTCGACCCGCGCTGGGCCTTCATGACCCTGGACTGGGACGGCAAGATCCGCATGGACTGCTCGTCCCCGCACGCCATGGCGTCGCTCGTGGCGACCATGACGCCCGACGGCGGAGGTGCGGCGCCGTACGACATCGCGACCGGCAACGACGCGGACGCCGACCGCCACGGGATCGTCACGCCGGACGCCGGCCTGATGAACCCGAACCACTACCTGGCCGTGGCGATCCAGTACCTGTACGGCGGCGCCCGGCCCGACTGGCCGGCCGACGCCGCGATCGGCAAGACCCTGGTCTCCTCCGCGCTCATCGACCGCGTGGCCGCGGGGCTGGGCCGCCGGCTGACGGAGGTGCCGGTCGGCTTCAAGTGGTTCGTGCCCGGCCTGCTGACCGGCGAGATCGGGTTCGGCGGCGAGGAGTCGGCCGGGGCGTCGTTCCTGCGCCGCGACGGTCGCGTCTGGTCCACCGACAAGGACGGTCTGCTCCTCGCGCTGCTCGGCGCGGAGATCATCGCCACGACCGGGAAGTCCCCGTCGCAGCACCACGCCGAGCTCGTGGCCGAGCACGGCGAGTCCTGGTACGCCCGGGTCGACGCCCCGGCGTCCCGTGACGAGAAGGCCCGGCTGGCGGCCCTGTCCCCGGACCAGGTGGCGTCGACGACGCTCGCGGGCTCCGAGATCACCGCGAAGCTCACGGAGGCGCCGGGCAACGGCGCGAAGATCGGCGGGCTCAAGGTCACCACGGCGGACGCCTGGTTCGCGGCCCGCCCCTCCGGCACGGAGGACGTCTACAAGATCTACGCCGAGTCGTTCGTCTCCGCCGAGCACCTCGCCGAGGTCCAGGCCGAGGCGAAGCAGGTCGTGGGCGACGCCCTCTCCTGAGGTACGCCTGACGCCGGACCGGGCGGTCCGGCGTCAGGCGAGCAGGTCCTGGTACTCCGGGTGCTCGTCCACGTACGCCTTGATGAACGGGCACCGGGGGACGATCTTCTCGCCGAGCGAGCGGACGTCGTCCAGGGCGCCGCGCGCGAGCGCCGAGCCCACGCCCTGCCCCTCGAGCTCCGGCGAGACCTCGGTGTGGGTGAACGTGACGATGCCGTCGTGCCGGCGGAAGTAGGCGCCACCGGCCTCCGTGCCGTCGTCGAGCAGGGCGAGGTAGGCGTTGCGGGCGGGATCGGAGCGGACGTTCACCGTGGGTCGCGTGTCGTTCATCCGTCCATCCTGGCCGTGCCGTCCGGCGCGCGCCAGCGAGCGCCAGCGAGCGTCGGCGAGCGTCGGCGAGCGTCGGCGAGCGTCGGCGCAGCGCGCTCAGGCCACCGTGGTCCCGAAGGCGAGTCCCAGCACGTACGTGACGCCCGCCGCGCCGAACCCGATGGCGAGCTGACGCAGCGCCCGGGTCACCGGGGAGGTGCCCGACAGCAGTCCCGTCACGGCACCCGTGACGGCCAGGCACACGCCGACCAGGACGCACGCCGCGACGACGGCCCCGAGCCCCTCCATCCCGACGAGGTACGGCAGCACCGGGACGACCGCCCCGGAGGCGAAGAAGCAGAAGCTGGAGATCGCGGCACCCCAGGCCGTGCCGTGCGTCTCGTGCACGTCGTCGCCGTCGGCCGGTTCCCCGCCGTCGTCCCCGAGGCCCTCCACGGCACCGGTCGCGGCGAGCCGGGCGAGCACGGCGTCCGCACGGGTCTGCGCCGCCTCGGCCTCCAGCCCGCGGGCCCGGTAGACGAGAGCGAGCTCGTTGGCGTCGACGTCGAGGTGCGGCAGCGCCCTGGTCGCCTCCGGGTCGGGCGTCGACGCCTCGAGCAGCTCGCGCTGCGAGCGCACCGAGACGTACTCCCCCGCACCCATCGACAGCGCGCCGGCGAGCAGGCCGGCGACGCCCGTGACGAGGATGGTCCCCGTGGCGACGCCGGACGCCCCGATGCCGAGCACCAGCGCGAGGTTGGACACGAGCCCGTCGTTCGCGCCGAAGACGGCGGCGCGGAACGTGCCGGAGAGACGGTTGCGGCCGCGCGTGGCGAGGCTGCGCACCACCTCCTCGTGGATCTGCTCGTCGGCGGCCATCTGCGCGGTGGCGTGCTCGTCGAGCTCGTACGTCGACCGGGCCTCGGCCCGCTGGGCGAGCGCCAGCACGAAGACGCCGCCGAACCTCCGCGCGAGAAAGGCGAGGAACCGGGTGCGCAGGTCGCCCTGGAGCGGCATGCCGACGTCGTCGCCGAGCAGGTCGATCCAGTGCTGCTCGTGCCGCTTCTCGGCGGCGGCCAGCGCGAGCAGGATCTCGCGCTCCTCGCCGCGACGGCGGGAGGCGAGGTCGCGGTAGACGGCGGCCTCGGCCCGCTCGGCGGCCAGGTACCGGCGCCACCGCCGGACGTCGGCCGGGGTGCGGTCGGGGGCAGGCGTGACGTCGTCCATGGGTCACCATGATCCCCGCCGACGGCGGCCCGCGGTTCCGGGGCCCGACCAGCGGCCTTCCGGGGGCTCGGACGCGCGGTTTCGGTGATCCGTATGCTGGGGATTCACCCGGATGTCACCGGGGCAGGGCAGAATGTTCCCCGTCGCCCGACGAGGCGGCATACTCCGTGGGAAACCGAGGAACACCGAGGGACAACGGCGTGATCATTGTCAGCACCGACGGCTCCAGCCTGACCGACACGGGCGGGGCGATCGGCTGGGCGTGGGTCGCTCACGGCTCAGGCCGCTTCGACTCCGGCGGCGCCGTCGACGGCACTCCCCAGGTCGCCGACCTCACCGCGCTGCGACGCGCCGTCGAGGCCCACCCGGGCGAGGAACCGCTGTTCGTGGAGTCCGCCTCGCAGTACGCGATCCGTTGCGCGTCGGAGTGGCTCGAGGGGTGGAAGGCCCACGGCTGGCGGACGGCGTCCGGCGGCCCGGTGCAGCACCTCGAGCTGGTGCAGGCCCTCGACCAGGCGATCACCGACCGCTCGGGCCCCGTCCGGTTCCGCTGGGTGCGGGGCCACGTCGACAGCCCGTTCACGGAACGGGCCCAGCAGCTCGCGCGGCTCGCCGCCGAGGACTGGGCCGCCGGGCGCGGGGCGGTCGACGGCCTCCTGCTGGACGCGGCGGACGCCGGCGCGGGGCGGGACGAGCCGTCGGGACGCACCGCCGCCGAGCAGTCGGCGCGGGATCCCGAGCCCGTCGGCGCGCGTTCCGGGGACGGCGACCGCTCCCGTACCTCTCCGACCTCCGGCCCCGGCTGGGAGCTGGACACGCTCTTCGACTGACGGACGCGGAAGGCCCGCACGACCCGGTCGGGTCGTGCGGGCCTCGTACGCGGCAGCGGTCAGTTCGCCGTGCCGTTGGTCGCCACGGCCTGTGCCGCGCCGTTCTTGCTCGCGATGCCGGCGATCAGCTGGTTGATGTCCACGCCCGTGAGCTCCTTGACGACGGCCTGGCCCTCACCGAGGACGCTGCTGACGTTCTTGGTGATCGCGGACGCACCGTCGGTCGAGATGACGGTCATGCCCTGGATGCTGCCGATCGGCTCGGCCGCGGCGCGCACGATCTCCGGCAGGCGCTCGATGAGCTCCTGGACGAGCGCCGCCTCGCCGTACTTCTCCAGCGCGATGGCCTTGGCGTCCGTGGCAGCCGCCTCGGCGCGCCCCTCGGCCTCGATGGCGGCGGCACGGGCCTCGCCCTCGGCCCGGATACCGGCGGCGAGCGCCACCTGGCGGTCACGCTCCGCCTCGCCGGACCGGCGGACCGTCTCGGCGGCGGCCTCGGCGTCCTGGATGGCCGCCGTCTTGTTGGCCTCGGCGATCGTCTTGCGCTTGAAGGCTTCCGCCTCCGTGGCGGCGTTCTCCGAGTCGCGCCGCGCGTTGGCCTCCTGGACCTCGGCGTACGCCTTGGCCTCGGACGGCTTGCGGACCTCGATGTCGAGGCGCTCCTGCTCCACGCGGGCCTTCTCCGACAGCGCCTCGCGCTCCTGCTGCGCCACGAGCCGGTCCTGCTCGGCGCGCGCGAGCTGGCCGGAGGCGTCCGCCTCGGCCTGCGCACGGTCCGTCTCCGCCTTGATCGCGGCCTTCTTGAGGTCGAGCGCCTTCTGACGCTCGGCGATCTGCTCGGCGGCCTCGATGACGGCGAACTCCGAGGCACGCTGCGCCTCGGCCTCGGACACCTCGGCGACCTGACGGGCGCGTGCCGACTCGGCGCGGCCCAGGTTGGCCAGGTAGTCGGACCCCGGCGTGGAGATGTCGGAGATGTTGAGGATGTCGACCTGCAGGCCCTGCTCGGCGAGGTCCTTCTTCGTCGACTCGACCACGCGGTCGGACAGGCCCTTGCGGTCGGAGATGATCTCCTCGATCGACATGTCGCCGACGATGGAGCGCAGCGAGCCCTCGAGGGACTCCGCGATGATCTCGGTCAGGAGCTCCTGCTGGGACAGGAAGCGCTGCGCCGCCCGGCGCACACCCTCCTCGTCACCGCGCACCTTGAAGTTGATCGACGCCTTGATGGCGATCTTGATGCGGTTCGCGTCGACACCCTCGACGGTCATGCCGATCTGGCGCTGCTCCAGGGAGATCGCGAAGCCCTGCTGCAGGATGGGCCACACGAAGGTCCGGCCGCCGATGACGACCTTCTGCCCGCTGACCTCCTTGCGCCCGGCTCCCCGGCCGACGATGACGAGCGCCTGGTTGGGCGGCACCCGGCGGATGCGCTGGGCGACGAAGATCCCCACCGCGAGGAACGCGATGACGATGGCGACCACCGCGAGGGTGGTCACGAAGCTGGACGAGTCGGTCATGGTGCGCGCCTGAGCGCGGCTCCTTCCGGGAGGGGGGTGCGGGGACTACGCCTCGGGCCGGTAGGGCCCGACGCGCACGCTGTTGGGCTGGTGCTCGAGCACCACGATGCGCGTGCCCTCCGCGATCGGCTCCAGCGACCACGCGAGGCGGCGCTCGAGCTCGCTCACGGCGTCGAGGGAGACCTCGCCCGCTGCCTGGGTGATGTCCGTGACGGCCGTCCCCTGCACCCCGACGAGCGAGACGTTCGCGTTGTCCTCGGTGGCGCTGAGCCGGCGGATCATGAGCTGCGCGACGCCGGCGGCGAGCAGGCCGACGACGGCGGACGCGGCGTAGGCCACCCACACGGACAGCTCGTTGACGGTGACGATCGCTCCCACGGCGCCGAACACCACGGCCCCGACGCCGAGCGAGGTGCCGGACAGCGCGCCGTCGCCGAGGTCGAGGAGCTCCCCGACGACCAGGGAGAGCAGGAGCAGCACGAGTCCGGCGGCACCGATGAGGACGAAGACGAGCACGCAGGACTCCGAGCGTCGAGGTTCGAGAATGTGTCGAGCGTGTGAAGAATGCCAGATCCGGACGTTCCGGCGCGACCCCCTCCGCGATCCGGTCGGAAGTGCGCGACGATCGGACGATGGACCTGCCACCCTCCGACACCGCCCGCCTCGTCCTGCTCCGGCACGGCGAGACCACCTGGTCGGCCGCCGGGAAGCACACCGGCCGCACCGACCTGCCGCTCACGGCCGCCGGGGAGCGGGAGGCCCGGGGCGCCCGGCACCGTCTGAGAGACCTCGACCCCGCGGTGGTGTACACCTCGCCGCTCCTGCGCGCCCGCCGCACGGCCGAGCTCGCGGGGTTCGCCGACGCCGTCGTCGACCCGGACCTCGCCGAGTGGGACTACGGACCCGTCGAGGGCCGCACCAGCGCCGAGATCTCGGAGGTCATCGGCCGCGAGTTCGACATCTTCCGCGAGGGGGTGGGCGTCCTGCCGGCCGGCCCGGCCGGCAGCGCGCCCGACGGCGGCACGCCGGGCGGCGAAGAGCTCGCCGAGGTCCGCGCGCGCGCCGACCGGTTCGTCGCCCGGGCGCGTCCCACGCTCGACGACGGCGGCACGGTGCTCGTCGTCGCGCACGGCCACCTGCTGCGCGTCCTCGCCACGGCGTGGCTGGACGTCGACCCGGCGTTCGGGGCCCGGCTCGAGCTCGGCACCGCGGCGATCTGCGCGCTCGGCACCTCGCACGGCCTGGAGTCGATCGAGGCGTGGAACCTGGTGGCAGGATGACGCCATGGCGCTGAGCGAGAAGAACCTCATCGACGGCGAGCACGTCGTCATGGAGCTGCGGGAGCACCCGAAGGCTCTGGTATGGCCTGCGGCGCTGCTGGTCGGGGTGCTGGTCGGCGCCGTCGCCGTCGTGACGCTGGCGCCCGAGGGCGTCGGCCGATGGGTCGGGCTGGGGGTGCTCGCCCTCGTCGCGGTGGTCTGGGTGTTCCTGCCGTGGCTGAAGTGGCGCACCACGTCCTTCTCGGTGACGAACCAGCGGATCGCCATGCGCTCCGGGCTGGTGACTCGCGTGGGACGCGACATCCCGCTCTACCGGATCAACGACGTCTCCATGGAGAAGGGGATCGTCGACCGCATGTTCGGGTGCGGGACCCTCGTGGTCTCCGACGCCACCGAGAAGCAGGGCATGGTGCTGCACGACGTCCCCGACGTCGAGGACGTGCACCGCCGGCTGCAGGAGCTGCTCTTCGCGGCCGACGACGGTTCCGACGACGGCGAGTGGCCGCCGCGCGAGCCGCGCCGCCGGGTCCGCTAGCCAGCCGTCAGGCGAGGCCGAGGACGTGGGCGAGCTCCTGCGCGCCGGCGGACCGGTCTGCCGCGGGGAGGGCGGCCGCGTCGGCGAGCTGGCGCACCATCCACGGGCTGAACGCCCACGGCGTCGCCTCGACGGCGGCACGCACCTGGTCCGCGGGAGCCCACACATGCTCCGACACCTCGTCAGGGTTGGGCGTCACTCCCCCGACCACCCGCGCGACGTAGACGGGGCAGATCTCGTTCTCGACGATCCCCGAGGCGTCCACGGCGCGGTAGCGGAAGCCCGGGAGGACCGGTTCAATGCCCGCCACCTCGGCACCGAGCTCGTGCGCCGCGTGCCGGACCACGGACTGCTCGGTGCTCTCCGTCCACCGCAGGTGCCCGCAGAACGAGTTGGTCCACACCCCCGGCCACGTGCGCTTCACCAGGGCACGTCGGGTGACGAGCAGCCGGTCCTCGGCGTCGAGCAGGTAGCAGGAGAAGGCGAGATGCAGCGGTGTGTCGGTGGTGTGTACCTCGGCGCGAGCGACGGTACCGATCCTGCGACCGGCGTCGTCGCAGGTCACGACGTGGTCGGCCGTGACGGGCGTGTGCGACTCCATCGGTCCATCCTGGCACGCTCAGAAGGGCGGCGGGGCATCGCCGGTCCGCGGACGCGGCCGGGAGCGCGCCGGGTCCGCCCGGTACGGCGCGCGCACATACCGGTGCTGCGTGGGTGACGTCCAGGTACTCGCCCCCGTGACGGGGTCCCGCGCCACCGACCAGCCGCCGGTCGTCTTGGCCCGGTGGTGCGCGCGGCACAGCGGGTGGAGGTTGTCGCCGTGGGTCTGCGGACCGTCGTGCCCCCGCTCGAACGGCTCGATGTGGTCCAGGTCGCCGCGCGACGCCGGCACGAAGCAGCCGGGGAACGTGCACGTGGCGTCGCGGGCCACCACGGCGGCGCGCAGCGCAGGGCTCGGTCGGTACGAGCGCGGTGAGCGGTCGGTCAGCACCCCGGAGACCGGGTCGGTGAGGATCCGCTGCCACGTCGCGTCGGGGTCGGTGGCGATCGTCCGCGCCATCGGGGCCGGGATGGGGCCGTAGCCCGCCAGGATCGCCGGGAGATCGTCGGTGCCGAGCAGCGTCGAGGCCGCGATGGTGACCTGCACGCCGGACGCCTGGGTGCTGGAGGGGTGGGTGCCGGAGGGCTGGGTGCCGGACGGCCGGGTGCCGGACGAGACGCCCGCGGCGGCAGGTTCGACGGCTCCCGTGACGAGGGCGACCAGCGCATCGGCCCGGCACTCGTCGAGCCGTCGCACCTCTCCCGGGGTCCTGTGCATCGCGACCCCCGTCCCGTCGATCGCCGCGAAGGCCCGCGCGGCGTCGTCGGCGGGGAGGTAGGCGGTCAGGTAGGCCATCGCGTCGTCGACCGGCTCCAGCACCACCGAGCGGGTGCGCCGCGCCTCCGTGTGACGCTCAGCGGCACCGGCCGGGTCCGCAGCGATCTCGGCCCGCCGCAGCCGGTCGCGGATCTGCCGGACCGTGAGGTGCTCGAGGTCGGGCCGGAGCTCGCGGACGACCTCGCGCCGGCGGGCGTCGTCGAGCCGGCCGGTCGAGACCAGCGCCTCGGCCTTGCGCCGGTCGACCGCTCCCGCCGACATCGCGTCCGCGACCTCGGGTATCGCGTGCGCCCCGTGGGCCACCGCGACGTGCTGCGCCGCGGCGTGCCGGCTCAGCCCCAGGCTGGCCGAGACCTCGTCGACGACGAACTCGTGCCGGGAGGAGCCTCGCGTCCGGTGCAGCAGCTCGCCGAGCGCCGCGGCGGAACCTGCCTGCGCCCAGGCCGCCAGCCGCTCCCAGGCGGCCAACAGTTCGACGAGGGACGTGTCGTCGAGGTCCGCGGGCTCCGCACCCGCCAGCTTCGCCGCCAGGGACGGCCCCGGAGCGTCCCCGAGCAAGGCATCGATCGCCGAGCCCCCGGCCGTCAGGCCGCGGTCGTGGGTGAGCGCCCGGTTGGCGGCAGCATGACCGTGGACGCGCACCCCACCGTCGGCGCCGGGGCCGAGGGCGGGCGACAGCTCGAGCGCGGTGTAGGGGTGCGCCGCTCCGATGCGGACCGCCAGCAGGTCGGCCAGCTCACGTTCGAGACCCGTGCCGCCGTCGTCCACGAACGCTGCGTCCCCGACGGTCGGCCGCGCATCAGGAAGAGTCGGTCCCGGTGCGGTCGGGGCACCGACCGCACCGGGACCTGGGGTTCGCGCACGACGAGCCCCGACGGCGTGCCGCGCCGGGTGGGAAGCGTCGTCTTCGAACATGTGTTCGACCCTAGCGAAGGTCGACAGGGAGCGCAAGAGGTCTCAGGGCGAGACCGGGTGCCTGACCTGCGACGACAGGAAGCAGCGCCCGGCCACCGGTGACCGGTCACCTCACCGGCGACTGGATATCCTCGCCAGATGCCTGTCGAGACCTCGCTGCGCACCGGCTACCTCCGCGTCGCTGACGGGAACGAGCTGTACTACGAGGCGGTCGCGCCCTGACAGCCCTGACAGCCGCAGCGGACCGGGGAGCCCGACCGCCTCAGCGCGACAGAGCCTCAGCGCGACAGAGCCTTGGTGACGCGTGCATCCATCTCGTCGCTCAGCCGCACCTCGCCGGCCTCGGCAGACGTCCGCAGCGCCCCGGCCAGCTCGGCCGCCGCCGCGAACGCCGGAGCACCGGCGCTCCAGGTGCCGTACCAGTCCGCCACGGAGACGCCGTGGGTGGGCCGGGAGACGATCTCGACCGCGTCGCCCGCGCCCAGCTCTCCCGGCTCCACGACCCGCAGGTAGGCCCCGGTGCGGTTCGCCTCGGTGAAGCGCCGCACCCATCGCGGGGGCGAACCGAGGCGGCGCGCGAACGTGGCGCACGGCGTGCGCGGCTGGGTCACCTCGAGCAGCGCCGTCCCGATCCGCCAGCGCTCGCCGATCAGCGCCCCGGAGACGTCGACGGCGCGGGTCCGCAGGTTCTCGCCGAACAGGCCCGGCGGGATCTCGCGCTCGAGCTCCGGCTCCCAGAACGCGGCGTCCTCGGCCGCGTAGGCGTAGACGGCCTGGTCCGGGCCCCCGTGGTCGGCGCGGTCCGCCTGGACGTCACCGTAGAGCCCGTACCGACCGGCGCGCACCCGGTCCTGGACGGGCCGCTTGTCGATGGCGGTGACCCCGACGGTCCCCGGATCGGGCAGCAGCTGGTGGACGCGGCAGACGGCGAGGAGCTCTCCCATGGCGCTCATGCTCCCACCTCCGGCGACGAGACCTGGCGCCGGCCGCGAGCACGGCGCACGAGGTACGCACCGAGGATGACGACCACCAGCCCGGCGGTGGCGGCCAGCTGCGATCGTGCGGCGTCGTCGGTGAGCATCAGCGCGGCGAGCCCCACGAGGGCCGCGAGGGTCACCCAGGTCAGCCAGGGGTAGCCCCACATCCGCAGCCGCATCGGCTCGCCGGAGCGTTCCGCCTCGGCCTCCAGGCGCGGCCGGAGACGAAGCTGCGAGATGGTGATGAGCAGCCAGACGACGAAGAGCGCGGAGCCGACGGCGTTGAGCAGCACGGAGAGCAGCGCCTCCGGCAGCAGCCAGTTCAGCAGCACCGCGACGACGCCGAAGAACACGGACACCAGGACGGCCACCCACGGCACCTCCCGGCGCGAGACCCGGGTGGCCGCCGCGGGAGCGTCACCCCGCTCGCCGAGCGAGTAGAGCATCCGCGACGTGCCGTACACCTGGGCGTTGAACGCGCTGAGCAGCGCCAGCACGACGACGACCTCCATGAGCCGCGCCGCGCCGTCGAACCCTGCCAGCTCGAGGACCCCGACGAACGGCGACGTGAGCGCGGTCGCGTCGTCCCACGGCAGGAGCGCCACGATGATCGCGACGGAGCCGATGTAGAAGAGCATGATGCGCCACAGGATCGTGCGGGTGGCGCGCGCGACGGCGTCCCGGGGGTCGCGCGCCTCGGCCGCGGCGATGGCCACGATCTCGATACCGCCGAACGCGAAGGCCACGGCCAGCAGCCCGGCCGCGATGCCGCCGACGCCCGCCGGGGCGAACCCGCCGTGCTCGGCCCACTGCCCGAGCACGCTGCCCGTGACCGGGATGACCCCGAGCACGATGAGCGCGCCCACGGCGAGGAACGCCACGATGGCGCCCACCTTGATCAGCGCGAACCAGAACTCGGCCTCGCCGAACTGCCGCACGCCGATCAGGTTGATGCCGCCGAGCACCACGACGACGACGCCGGCGACCACCCACTGCGGCACGGCCGGCCACCAGCCGGCGACGATCTCCGCCACGCCGGTGACCTCCACGCCGAGCACCATGATCAGCGTGAACCAGTACAGCCAGCCGAGCAGGAACCCGGCCCAGCGTCCGAGCGCGACCTCGGCGTACACGGAGAAGGAGCCGGAGGCGGGCAGCGCGGACGCCATCTCGGCCAGCATCCGCATGACGGCCACGACGATGGCTCCGGCGATGGCATAGCTGATGAGCACGGCCGGTCCGGCGGTGGCGATCGCCTCGCCCGAGCCGAGGAACAGCCCGGCGCCGATCGCGGAACCCAGGCCCATCATCGTCAGGTGCCGCGGACGCAGCCCGTGCGCGAGCGATTCGTCCGGGACGTCCAGGTGAGGGCCGGTCGCCCGATCAGGTGTGGTCACGGCGAACCACGGTAGTACCCGTTCCGGCGCAGCAGACCGCCCAGTGGTGCGATGCACACCGCCCGCTGACCGGCCGGAGCGGGGCGCCGGTTCCCCCGCGCCCCGCTCCGACCGGTCGACGGGATCAGGTGGACTGCAGGTCCCGACGGCGGAAGCCGACGAACGCCAGGACGAGCAGCCCCGCGGCGACCGCGGTGAGACCGGCGAAGGACCCGGCGTCGAAGTCCGCGACGAACGGCTCCGGCACCCAGTGGAACGGCGAGATCCAGCGGGCAGCCTCGGGCAGGTCCTCGATGAGCCCGCCGAACATGCCGATGACGAACGTGTACGCCAGCAGTGCCCACCCGGCGGCGGTGGCCCTCGGGATCCAGGCGAACAGCGCGGCCGTCAGTCCCAGGTAGATCAGTACGGCGGGCACATAGCTGACCAGCACCTCCGTGTAG
The DNA here is from genome assembly GCF_023015685.1 of Isoptericola sp. S6320L. Taxonomy (NCBI): domain Bacteria; kingdom Bacillati; phylum Actinomycetota; class Actinomycetes; order Micrococcales; family Promicromonosporaceae; genus Isoptericola; species Isoptericola sp. S6320L. Next base: position 12,043 of record NZ_JALKAT010000018.1, on the reverse strand, counting down.
GTGCCCAGCCCGGGCTCGGTCACGCCGACGGAGGCCGCACCGGCCCACAGGGCGTACACGCCCACCGCCAGCAGCACGACGGTGCCGGCACCCGCGACGAGGAGCTGCGCGCCGAGCCAGCGCCCGCGGGAGACCGGGGTGGACAGGACGACCTCGGCCCGCGCCGTCGTCTCCTCCGCCTTGGGGCGCAGCCCCATGACGATGGCGTACGCGGCGGCGCACAGGGCACCGTAGAGCATGATCGCGCCGAGGAACGCCGCCTCGAGCTGCGACGTGTCCCCGCCGAAGAACGCCTGCATCGCCGGGTTGTCGGCGACGAGGTCGCCGAGCATGGTGCCGATCTCGGGGATGAGCGTGCCGGATGCCAACCACATCGCACCCAGACCCAGGGCGGACCAGCGCAGGGCTCCCCGCTGCTGGATCCAGGCGAGGGCGAGCGGGCCCCGCAACGACTCGCGGGCGTCGGGCCGACCGGCCCGCGTCGCGATCATGCCGCCGCCGAAGTCCCGCCGGGACGCGAGCATCGAAGCAGCGACGAGCAGCACGACGATTGCGACGACGCTCAGCGCCATCGGCCACCAGCGCAGGTCGACGAACGCACGGGTCTGCTGCGCCCACGCGATCGGGGAGAACCAGGACAGCGTGCTGCCGCCCGGCACCTCGCGCAGGTTGCCGGCGACCTCGATCGCGAACGCGAGACCGAACACGGCCACGCTGCGGCCGGTCGCGCCCCGGCCGTGCTCGACGAGCTGGCAGAACACGAGGGCGATCGCGCCGAAGACCATGGCACTCAGCCCCGAGCCCACCGTCATGCCGAGCGAGTCGACCAGGGGCATCTCCTCCGCGCCGCCGACACCGGTCATCGCGAGCGCCGAGACGACGGCGATGACGGCGTTGACGAGGACGAGCGTGGCAACCGCCGCGACCGCAGGGGCGTGCCGGCCGACCGGTGCGGCGCGCACCAGCTCCGAGCGGCTGGACTCCTCCTCGGCGCGGGTGTGCCGCACCACGTGCAGGATGCTCATCAGCGCGAGCGCGAGGACGACCCAGACCGTGCCCTCGTTCGCCATGGCCGCGCCGACGGTGTAGTTCTCGACGCCGTAGCCGGGACCGCCCATGACGATGCCCGACGGCGTCTCCATGAGGGCCCCGCGCGCCTGGAGGGCGCCCTCCGTCTCGCCCATGATGCCGAGCGCCGCGGTGAAGTACGCGTAGAACAGCACCAGCGAGCCGGTCCACACGGCCAGCCGTACCCGGTCCCGGCGCAGGATGAAGCGGACCAGGCTGCCGGTCCCGGTCAGGGTGGACCCGCCCCGGCCGGCGGCGGACGACGCCGCGGGTGCGGTGCGCTCGAGGGTCGCGGTCATCGCGCACCCGCCTTGCTGCCGGCCCGGGAGTGCTTGCCGGGCCGGTCGTCCGGGCGGACGTGGGTACCGTCGTCGGACCCGGCGTCGGAGCCGGCCGCGGCATCGGAGACGTCCTCGCCGTAGTGCCGCAGGAACAGCTCCTCGAGCGACGGCGGGGCAGCGGTGAAGCTGCGCACGTCCAGGGTGCTCAGCGCGGTCAGGACGCCGCCGATCTGCGCGTTGTCCACGTCGAACGTGACGCGCGTGCCCTCGTCGGTGCCCACCGTGGCGACGTCGTGCACCCCGGGCAGGGCGGACAGCGCCGCCGGGTCGCCCGCCACCACGGTGGTGACGCTCGAACGCGTCAGGTGGCGCAGCTCCTCCAGCGTGCCGGACTCGACGGCCCGGCCCTGGCGGATGATCGTCACGGTGTCGCACACCTTCTCGACCTCGGACAGGATGTGGCTCGACAGGAGCACCGACGTGCCGCGGTCCTTGGCCTCGCGGACGTACTCCATGAAGACGGCCTCCATCAGCGGGTCCAGGCCGGACGTCGGCTCGTCGAGGACGAGCAGGTCGACGTCGGACATGAAGGCCGACACGAGGGCGACCTTCTGCCGGTTGCCCTTGGAGTAGGTGCGGGTCTTCTTGGTGGGGTCGAGGCCGAACCGCTCCAGCAGCTCGTCCTTGCGCTTCTTGTCGACCTTGCCGCGCAGGCGAGCCAGGTAGTCGATGGACTCGCCGCCCGACAGGTTCGGCCACAGGCTGACGTCGCCGGGGACGTAGGCCAGCCGCCGGTGCAGCGCGACGGCGTCGGACCAGGGGTCGCCGCCGAGCAGGCGGACCTGCCCGGAGTCCTTGCGCAGCAGCCCCAGCAGGACGCGGATGGCGGTGGACTTCCCGGCGCCGTTCGGGCCGAGGAAGCCGGCGACCTGGCCGTGGGTGACGGTGAGGTCGAGGCCGTCCAGGGCCCGGACCGCGCCGAAGGACTTGTGCAGGTCGTGGATCTCGATCGCGGGCGCCGTGGTGCCCGTGGTGGTGCTGTTCATCGTTCCTCGCTCGTGGTCTCGGGGACGTGCTCGTGGTCGGGTTCGGGGTCGGTCCCGGTTCCGGCCGGCGGGTCCCCGACGTAGAGCAGGTAGTCGTCGAGCATGCGGCGGCTGGTGAGGAAGCCCTGGGTGAACAGCTCGATCATCGGCAGGTACTGCTCGGTCATGAAGGCGCGGACGTTCGCCCCGAAGTCCTCCGGGTCGTCCGGCGGGTCGAGGGTCAGGGAGAGCAGCAGGGTGCCGAGGGACGACAGCACGAGGTACCGCACCCGGGCGTCCTCGTCGAGGCTCGGCTTGACGATCCCGTCGGCCACCGCCTCGCGCGTGTAGACCTGGGCGTCGTCGATCATGTGCTGCACGAACGCCCGGGCGACCTCGCCGCCTGCCTGCAGCGACCGGACGGCGTAGCCCAGGAGCGGGGCGAACTCGTCGACCTCGGCCATGACCTGCAGGAGCTGACCGCCCGCGGCCCTGCCCATGTTCTGCCGCTTGGCCGCGACGATCCAGCGCAGCACGAAGTCGTCGCAGGCGCGGTGCAGCGCGTCCTTGGACCCGAAGTGGTGGATGACCAGCGCGGGGCTCACGCCGGCGTCGGCGGCGATGGTGCGCACGGAGGTGCCGAACCCGGACCGCGCGAAGCGCAGCACGGCGGCGTCGCGGATGCGGTCGCGCGTCGAGCCGTCGGACGGCGGCCGCCCCGTGGGCGACGTCCCCTCCGGCACCGGACCGGCCTCGGCTGAACTCATGTTCAACAGACTAAACAGGTGTTCAGTCGGTCCACAAGACCTCCGGCGGCTGGACCTCTGTATCGAGATCCGTCTATATTGAAGCTCTTCGAAACAACCACGTCTGGAGCACGATGACGACGACCGCCGAGGCGCCCGTCAGCCCCCGCCTGTCCACCCTCGACCGCTGGTTGCCCGCCTGGATCGGGCTGGCGATGGTGGCCGGTCTCCTCCTCGGACGCTTCGTCCCGGCCCTCGGCGACCTGCTCGCCGCGCTCGAGGTGGGTGGCATCTCGCTGCCCATCGCGCTGGGCCTGCTGGTCATGATGTACCCGGTGCTGGCCAAGGTCCGCTACGACCGGATGGCCGCCGTCACGGGCGACAAGCGGCTGCTGGTCAGCTCGCTGGTGCTGAACTGGGTCGTCGGCCCCGGGCTCATGTTCGCCCTGGCGTGGATCTTCCTGCCCGACCTGCCGGCCTACCGCACCGGACTCATCATCGTCGGGCTGGCCCGCTGCATCGCCATGGTGGTCATCTGGAACGACCTCGCCTGCGGCGACCGGGAGGCCGCCGCCGTGCTCGTGGCGATCAACTCCGTGTTCCAGGTCGTGATGTTCTCCCTGCTCGGCTACTTCTACCTCACGGTGCTGCCGGGCTGGCTCGGCCTCGACACCGCCGGCCTCGACGTCTCGATCGGCCAGATCGCGCTCAACGTGCTCGTCTTCCTCGGCATCCCGCTCGCCGCCGGGTTCGCCTCGCGCGCGATCGGCGAGCGCACGCGCGGCCGGGACTGGTACGAGGCGAGCTTCGTGCCGCGCGTCGGCCCGTGGGCCCTGTACGGCCTGCTGTTCACGATCGTCCTGCTCTTCGCCCTGCAGGGCGAGCAGGTCTCCTCCCACCCGGCCGACGTCGCCCGGATCGCGCTGCCGCTGCTCGTCTACTTCGGCCTCATGTGGGGCATCGGCATGGTCACCGGCAAGGCGCTCGGCCTGGGGTACGCCCGCACGACCACCCTCGCCTTCACCGCGGCCGGCAACAACTTCGAGCTCGCCATCGCCGTCGCCGTCGCGACCTTCGGCGCCACCTCCGGCGAGGCACTCGCCGGCGTCGTCGGGCCGCTCATCGAGGTCCCCGTGCTCGTGGGCCTCGTCTACGTCAGCCTGTGGGCCGGGCGCCGCTGGTTCGGCGTCGACCCACGGGCGAGCGCCGCACCGCAGCCAGCATCCGTGGAGGCCCAGCCATGACCACCCTCACCCCGGCGACCGACGACGCCGTCTGTGCACCCCGGCTCACCGCGGCCGACCACGCCATCGGCGCCGACGCCGCGGACGTCGTCGCCACGACGCTCAAGGCGCTCGCCGACCCGCTGCGGCTGCGCATGCTGTCCGCCATCGCCACCACGGCCGACGGCGAGGCGTGCGTGTGCGACCTCGCCGAGCTCGCCGACGTCTCCCAGCCCACCGTGAGCCACCACCTCAAGGTGCTGCGCGACGTCGGCGTCCTCGCGTCCCAGCGGCGCGGCACCTGGGTCTGGTACCGGATCGCACCCGACTACCGGGGCGCCGTGACGACGCTCCTGGACCGGTTCGCGCCGGCCGCGCTCGAGCACCAGCGGGCCGATCGCCCGCGGGAGCTGACCGGCCTGTCCGACGTCGAGCCCGAGCTCGTCCGGCTCGCCGGGTCGCTCGCCGAGCGGGGCCCGGGAACGGACCCCGCCGACGCGCTGCGGGTGGTGCGCGAGTCGTACACGGCGCTCGCCCGGCGCGGCGGGATGACCGCCCACCTCGTGCCGCTGACCGAGCACTTCGCCCGGCAGCGGCTCGTCGACGCCGCCACGACGCGGGCGGCGGACCGCGCCGACGGCGGCACCTCGGCGGCGGCGAGACCGCCGCAGGTGCTCTTCGTCTGCGTCGCCAACGCCGGCCGCTCCCAGCTCGCCGCCGCCCTGCTCCGGCACTACGCCGGTGACCGCGTCGTCGTCCGGTCCGCCGGGTCGGTCCCCACGGGCGGGGTGCACGCGGCGGTCGCCCCGTTCCTCGCCGAGCTCGGGCTCGAGCCCGACCCCGCCGACGCTGCCGACGCCGCCGCCGCGGTCGCGTACCCGAAGCCCCTGACCGACGACGCGCTACGGGCCGCGGACGTCGTCGTCACGATGGGGTGCGGGGACACCTGCCCCGTCCTGCCCGGCAAGCGGTACGAGGACTGGGTGGTGGGCGACCCCGCCCTCGCCTCGCCGTCCGGGGTGCGCGCCATCCGCGACGAGCTCGACGTGCGCGTCCGCGCCCTGCTCACCGACCTGCTGCCCGACCTGACCCTGCCCCGCTGACCGCCCCTGTCTGCTGACCGACCCCGCCCCGCCGCCGAGGAGCACACCATGCCCACCACACCCTCCGCCCTGTTCGTCTGCGTCCACAACGCCGGGCGCTCGCAGATGGCCGCCGGGTTCCTGCGCGAGCTCGGCGGCGGTGCCGTCGAGGTCCGTTCGGCCGGCTCCGCGCCGAAGGACACCATCAACCCGGTCGCCGTCGAGGCGATGCTCGAGCGCGGCATCGACATCCGCGCCGAGCAGCCCAAGGTCCTCACCACCGAGGCCGTCGAGGCGTCCGACGTGGTCATCACCATGGGCTGCGGTGACGCCTGCCCGATCTACCCCGGCAAGCGGTACGAGGACTGGCAGCTCGACGACCCGGCCGGCCAGGGCATCGAGGCGGTGCGCCCCATCCGCGACGAGATCGAGCGGCGCGTCCGCGGCCTGCTCGCGTCCCTCGACGTCGAGGCGGTCGCCTGATGAAGATCGTCGTCGTGGGTTCCGTCGCCGCCGGGACGTCCGCCGCGGCCAAGGCCCGCCGCAACACCGAGGACGCGCAGATCACGATCTACGAGCGCGACACCGACATCTCGTACTCCGGGTGCGGCCTGCCCTACTACCTCGGCGGCGAGGTGGAGAGCATCGACGACCTGACCCCGCGCGACGCCGCCTGGTTCGCACAGCGCTACGGCGCCGACGTCCGCACGGGCCACGAGGTCACCGGGGTCGACCCTTACGCCCGGACCGTCCGCGTGCGCGAGCTGGCGACCGGCGAGACCTTCACCGACACCTACGACGAGCTCGTGCTCGCCACCGGGGTCTCCCCCGTCGTCCCGCCCGTCCCCGGCGTCGACCGACCCGGTGTGTTCACGTTGCGCAACCCGCGTGACGCGCGCGGCGTCCACGCCTGGCTCACCGACCGCGACGTCACCCGCGTCGTCGTGGTGGGGGCCGGGTACATCGGCCTGGAGACCGCCGAGCAGCTCGTCGGCCGCGGCCTCGACGTCACGGTGGTCGAGGCCCAGGAGCACGCCATGCCACGCATGGACGGCGACATGTCCGCCCGCGTCGACGCCGAGCTGCGCGCCCACGGCGTGGAGCTGCTCACCCGCACGCGCCTGGTCCGTGTCGAGGGCGCCGGGACACCGGGCGCCATGGCCGACGCTGGCGAGGCGGACCCGTCCGGCGACGTGAGCGCCGTCGTCGTGCAGGACGCCGACGGCGAGCGCACCCTCCCTGCCGACCTGGTGCTCGTCGCCGTCGGAGTACGCCCGAACCTCGACCTGCCCCGCGCCGCCGGCGCCACCGTGGGACCCACCGGGGCCGTCGCCGTCGACCGGCAGGGCCGCACCGGCGTGCCGCGCGTCTGGGCCGTCGGGGACGTCGCCGAGGGCTTCGACGTGATCACCGGCGAGCCCACCTGGGTGCCGCTCGGCTCGACCGCCAACAAGATGGGCCGCGTCGCCGGCGACGCGCTCACCGGTGGCTCGCTGGCGCACCGCGGCATCCTCGGCACGTCCATCGTGCGGGTGTTCGACCAGGCGGTCGCCCAGACCGGGCTCACCGAGGACCGGGCCCGCGCCGCCGGGCACGACGTCGTCGTCGTGCACAACATCAAGCCCGACCGTCCGCCGTACCTCGGCGGGCGCGAGATGCTGATCAAGGCCGTCGCGGACCGCGCCACCGGACGGCTGCTCGGCGCACAGGCGATCGGACCCTCCGGCGTCGACAAGCGCATCGACGTGCTCGCCACCGCGATCACGTACGGCGCGACGGTGGACGACCTGTTCCACCTCGACCTCGCCTACGCCCCGACGTACGCCACCACGAAGGACCCGGTGCACTACACGGGCATGGCGCTCGACAACGCCGTGCGGGGATCCGCCCCGCTCCTCTCCCCCGCCGAGCTGGACCGCCGACGCGCCGCCGGCGAGAAGATCCAGGTGGTCGACGTCCGCTCCGCCAAGGACCGCGCCAAGGGGTTCGTCGAGGGCTCGGTGCACATCCCGCTGGCCGAGCTGCGGGCGCGCGCCGGCGAGCTCGACCCCACGCTGCCCACCGTGACGTACTGCAACAAGGGCGTCACCGGCAACGCCGGGCAGAACGTGCTGCGCAACCTCGGCTTCACCGACGTGGCCAACTTGTCCGGCGGCAACAAGAACTACCAGCAGTTCGCCCGCACACCCCACCCACCGGCAGGATGACCACGGGGAAGGCCCCCGCGCACGTCCTGGAGAGGACCCTCCACCCGTGACCCAGCTCGCCCGCCGGCTCGGCACCCGCGACGCCGTGGCCATCGGCCTCGGCTCGATGATCGGCGCCGGCGTCTTCGCCGCGTTCGGCCCCGCTGCCGCTGCCGTGCTGCCCGCCGGCACCGGCTGGGCGCTGCTCGGCGCCCTGGCGATCGCCGCCGTCGTCGCCTACGCCAACGCGACGTCGTCCGCACAGCTCGCCGCGCAGTACCCGGTGGCCGGCGGCACGTACGTCTACGGCCGCGAGCGCCTCGGCGACCGGTGGGGCTACCTCGCCGGCTGGGGGTTCGTGGTGGGCAAGACGGCGAGCTGCGCCGCGATGGCGCTGACCTTCGCCGCCTATGCCGCCCCGCCCGGCTGGGAACGTCCCGTGGCGGCGGCCGCCGTCGTCGCGCTGGCCGCGGTGAACTACCGCGGCGTCACCCGCACGGCCCGCCTGACGCGATGGATCGTCGCACTGGTGCTGCTGGCGCTGGCCACCTGGACGGCCGTCGTGTGGAGCGGGGCTCCCGCGCCCTTCGCCGCGGTACCGCCCGACGGCGGCGCCGCGGCGGACGGCACGGCCGGCGGCTGGGCCGTGGCGTACGGGGTGCTCCAGGGCGCCGGGCTGCTGTTCTTCGCGTTCGCCGGCTACGCGCGGATCGCCACGATGGGCGAGGAGGTGCGCGACCCGCGCCGGACCATCCCGCGGGCGATCCTGCTGGCGCTCGGCGGCGCCGTCGTCGTGTACACCGTGGTGGCCCTGACACTGCTGGCCGCGCTGGGCCTCGACGGGATCGCCGGCACGACGGCGCCGCTGGCGGTCGCGGTCGAGGACTCGTCCTGGGCGGGGGTCGTGGTGCGCGTCGGGGCGGCGGCGGCGTCGCTCGGTGCGCTGCTGGCCCTGGTGGCGGGGATCGGCCGGACGACGCTCGCGATGGCGCGGGAGGGCGACCTGCCACGGTGGCTGTCGGCCGTGCACCCGCGCTTCCGGGTGCCGCACCGGGCCGAGGTGACCCTGGCCGCCGTCGTGGTGGTGCTCGTGCTCACGGTGGACCTGCGGGGCGCGATCGGGTTCTCGAGCGTCGGCGTGCTGCTGTACTACGCCGTCGCCAACGCGGCGGCCTTCACCCAGACAGGGAGCGACCGGCTCTACCCGCGGTGGCTGCAGGTGCTGGGCCTCGTGGCGTGCGTGGTGCTGGTGGTGACGCTGCCTCCGTCGGCCGTGCTGGCCGGCCTCGCGGTGTTCGCCGTCGGGATCGCGCTGCGGGAGCTCCGACTCCGCCTCCGCCCGCCGAGGTAGTACCGCCCCTGCCGAGGTAGTAGCGCGCCCGGCGATGTAGTCAGCGACGCGCTCGGCTCGCGCCGAGCGGGCCGCCGAAGACGAACGAGATGCCGAGCACGTAGCCGACGTCGTACCAGTTGCCGTTGTTGTGGACCTCGTACACCGAGACCGTGTCGGTGAACAGCGAGACCACGAACGTGACCGGCAGGATCATCCCCTGCCAGAGGCCGAGCCAGAAGCCGGCCGGTTCGCCGAGCACGGTCGACGCGGTGTCGAGGGTGGGGTTGGGCCCGGCCGCGCACGCCGTGAGGGCGACGAGGACGACGACGGCGAGCGCCGCCGTCGGCAGGAGCCTGCGCGCCCGGTCGCCGGTCATGACCTCAGACTCCCACGGGTGCTGCGCACTCGCGAGCACCCGCGGGGCGTGGCTCAGCGGGGCCCCGCCGTGAGCTCGACGAGCTGGGGCCCGGCGGCGGCCGCCGATTCCGCCGGAGCCGTCCCGCAGCACGCACCGCCGGTGAGCTCCTCGTCGGCTGCCAGGTCTGACGAGCAGACGCCGGTCTCGGGCAGCTCCAGCTCCACGGCGTCCGCCGCGGCGCGGTCGCCGGCCAGGGCTGCGGCCACGGAGCGCACCTGCTCGTGGCCCGTGGCGAGCAGGAAGGTGGGCGCCCGGCCGTACGACTTCATGCCCACGAGGTAGAACCCCTCGTCGGGGTGGGCCAGGACGCTCTCGCCGTGCGGTGACACGGTGCCGCAGGAGTGCAGGTTCGGGTCGATGAGCGGTGCCAGCCGCGCCGGGGCCTCGACGACGTCGTCCAGGTCGAGACGGACCTCGCGGAGCATGTCGAGGTCGGGGCGGAACCCCGTGGCCGCCGAGATCACGCCGACGCGCCACTCGAACGCGCCTTCCTCCCGGGCGCCCGGGGCCCGCCCGACGCCGGAGACCACGACCTGTCCGTCGGCCGCGGCGAGCCGTTCGATCGTGGTTCGCGTCCACAGCTCGAGCCGGCCGGCCTCGACGGCCTCGCGCAGCCGGGTGCCCAGGAGCCCGCGGGCGGGCAGCTCGTCGTCGGTGCCACCGCCGAAGAGCCGGCGCGGTGACCCGCCACGGATGGCCCAGACGACCTCGGTGCCGGGGACCTCCTCGGCCAGGCGGGTCAGCGCGAGCAGCGTGTTCGCCGCGGAGTGCCCCATCCCGACCACGAGGGTCCGGCGGCCGGCGAAGCGGTCGCGGTGGCGGCCCAGCACGTCCGGCAGCGGCCTGGCGAGGAACGGTTCCGCCTCCTGCTCCCCCACGGCCGGCAGCCCGCTGCCGCCCAGGGGGTTCGGCTGCCCGTAGGTGCCCGAGGCGTCGACGACGGCGGCAGCCAGCACGTCCTGCGTGACGCCGTCGGCCTCCGTGCGGACCAACCAGGGCCGGCGTTCCCGTCCGAGCGAGCGCGTGCGGTCGGCGCCCTGGCGGGCGACGGCGGTGACGCGGGTTCCGTAGCGGACACGATCGGCCAGGGCGGGGGTCGCGGCGAGGGGGGCGAGGTAGTCGCCCACCAGGTCGGCGCCCGTGGGCAGCGAGTCCGGGTCCGGCTCGCGCCACGACCCGCCCGCCTCGAGCAGCCGACGTGCGGCCGCGTCGATGCAGTAGCGCCACGGCGAGAAGAGGCGCACGTGGCCCCAGTCGCCGACGGCGGCCCCCGGTCCCGCGCCGGCCTCGAGCACCAGCGGTTCGAGCCCACGCTCCAGCAGGTGTGCCGCCGCGGCGAGCCCCACGGGCCCCGCGCCGATCACCACGACCGGGTGCTGCGTCGTCGTCTCCATGCCACGCTCCCTCATCGAAGAACTTCAATGTGTCGACCACAACGTATCCACAAACTTCGATGCGTGGCAACATAGGGGCATGACCACCGCGCTGCCCCTCGCGTCCCCGACCTGCTGCACGCCCCCGCGCGCCGCCGTCGACACCGAGGAGGCGCAGCGCGTCGCTCGTGTCTTCAAGGCGCTGGGCGACCCGACGCGTGTGCTGCTGCTGTCCACCGTCACCGCGGCCGCCGAGGGCGAGGCCTGCGTCTGCGACCTCACCGAACCCGTCGGACTGAGCCAGCCGACGGTCAGCCACCACCTGAAGATCCTGGTCGATGCCGGGCTCCTCAGCCGCACGCAGCGCGGCCGGTGGTCCTACTACGCGCCGGTGCCCGGGGCGTTCGACCGCCTCGCCGACACGTTGCGCGAGCTGGCCTGACGCACACCTCCCGGGCCTGCGGCATGACCTGGGCGCACAGCCGGTGCGGTCGTGGGTCGCCCCCCTGCGACGTCCCACGACCGCACCGGCTCAGTGGTGCGTGGTGTCAGCCGACCGGCAGCCGGCGACGTCGAGCGGCGAGCACGGTGCCCGCCACCATGAGCAGCACGGCCAGGGCGGCGAGCTGACCGGAGCTCGCGCCGGTCGTCGCCAGCGCCTCCGCTCCCGTCGTCCCCTCGGCGGCGACCGTCACCGTGCCCGGGCCCCCGCCCGAGACGGTGCCGGTCACGCCGCCGAACGACCCGGTGCCCGGCGAGGAGCCGGAGTCCGTGCCGGTGCCGTCACCCGGGTTGGTGCCCGGGTCGGTGCCCGGGTCAGTACCGGGGTCCGTGCCCGGATCGGTCCCCGGGTCAGTACCGGGGTCCGTGCCCGGATCGGTCCCCGGGTCAGTCCCCGGATCCGTGCCCGGATCGGTCCCCGGGTCAGTCCCCGGATCCGTGCCCGGGTCCGTGCCCGGGTCCGTGCCCGGATCCGTGCCCGGATCCGTGTCCGGATCCGTGTCCGTCGTCCCGTTCTCGAGGACGTCGTCGACGATGCCGTCCTCGGCGAGGACGTCGTCCACCACGCCGACGAGATCGAGCTCCAGCAGGTCCGTGACCGTCTCGTTGAGGTCGTTGCGGAGCTCGTCGAGCAGGCCGTCCGTGACGCCCTCCTCCGGCTCGTCCGGACCGACGATGTCGTCGACCAGCCCGTCCTCACCGATCAGTCCGCCGACCAGGTCCTCGACCTCACCGTCGGTACCCAGCACCTCGTCGACCGCACCGGTCGTGTCCACGACGTCCGCGACGACCGTGTCCACCCCGCCG
>NZ_JALKAT010000017.1:0-69532 GCF_023015685.1 Isoptericola sp. S6320L | reverse complement strand
CCGCACCTCCGCTGCTCCGGGGCCGGCCGGCTCGCCGTCGGGTACCGCGTTCCGGCCGATCTGGGCGGGGCTCGACGAGCGCGCCGCCGACGACGCTACGCGCTCCGACCCGGCCGTGCTCGACATGTCGGGCTCCGGCCCGGCCACGGTGACCTGGCGGGCGCTGGACCGGCAGGTGCGACGGATCGCCGCGGGCCTGCACTCGATCGGGGTGCGTCGCGGCGACCGCGTCTCGCTCCTGGTCCGGCCCGGACCGACGCTGACGGCCCTGGTCTACGCGTGCCTGCGCATCGGTGCGGTGGTGGTCGTGGCGGACGCCGGGCTCGGCGTCCGCGGGCTGACCCGCGCCCAGCGCGGCGCGTGGCCGCAGTACCTCATCGGGCAGACGACGGCGCTCGCGGCCGCCCGGGCGTGCGGCTGGCCCGGGGTCCGGATCGCTGCCGACCCGTTGGACGCGGTGCGCCGGCGCGCGCTCGGCGTGGACCACGAGCTGGTCGACGTCGCCCGTGCGGGCGAGGGCGTCGACCTGCCGCCCGAGCCGGGTCCCGACGACGAGGCGGCCGTGCTCTTCACGTCCGGCTCGACCGGGCCGGCCAAGGGCGTCGTCTACACGCACGCCCGGCTCTCCGCGCTGCGGGACGTGCTGGCCGAGCACTTCGGGGTGACGGCCGAGACGGGCCTGGTCACAGGGTTCGCGCCGTTCGCGCTGCTCGGTCCGGCGTTGGGCACGCGGTCGGTCACGCCCGACATGGACGTGTCCGCGCCCCGCACCCTGACCGCCCGGGCGGTGGCGGACGCCGTCCGTGCCTCCGACGCGCGCATGGTGTTCCTGTCCCCGGCGGCGATCCTCCACGTCGTCGACACCGCCGCAGCGTTGGACGCCGCGGACCGGGCCGCCCTCCACCGCGTCGAGACCTTCCTGTCCACGGGGGCGCCGATCAGCGCCGACCTGCTCGGGTCGGCACAGACGCTCATGCCGGGGGCGCAGGCGCACACCCCGTACGGCATGACCGAGTGCCTGCTGGTCACCGACATCACGCTGGACGGCATCCGCGAGGCCGCGTCCGCGCCGGACACCGGCGTGTGCGTCGGCCGGCCGATCGTCGACGCGGCCGCGGGCGGGGTGGCCATCAGCCCGCTGGACGCCGACGGCGCGGCGACCGGGGCGCCGTCGTCGGGCACCGGGGCGGAGGGCGACGAGGTGCACGGCGTGCTGGGCGAGGTGCTCGTGCGTGCCCCGCACCTCAAGGAGCGCTACGACCGGCTGTGGCTCACCGATGCCGCCGCCGAGCGGGACACGCCGCCGGGGCACTGGCACCGCACCGGGGACGTCGGGCACCTGGACGCCGCGGGGCGCCTGTGGATCGAGGGGCGGCTCGCGCACGTGCTGACCACCGTCGAGGGGCCGCTGGCGCCGGTGGGACCGGAGCAGTCGATCGAGCGGGCCGAGCCGGTGCGGCGCGCGGCGGTGGTCGGCGTCGGCCCCGCCGGGGTGCAGCAGGCGGTCGCCGTGGTCGAGCTGGCCGAAGGTGCCCGGCGGCCGGGGCTCGCCCCGCGGGACGTCGACGCGGCGGTGCGGGCGGCGTCGTCGGTGGCGCTCGCGGCGGTGCTCGTGGTGCCGCGGATGCCCACGGACGTGCGGCACAACTCGAAGATCGACCGGGCGCGGCTGGCCCGCTGGGCCGACGGCGTGCTGGCCGGCGGGCGCGTGGGCGCCCCGTGACGGTCCTGGTCACGGGCGCGTCGGGGCTGCTCGGCGGTGCGGTGGCGCGTGTGCTCGTGGCGCGCGGGGAGCAGGTGCGCACGCTGCAGCGCAGCCCGTCGGGCGTGGCGGGGGCCGAGGACGTCGCCGGGTCGGTGACCGACGCCGCGACGGTGGCGCGGGCCGTGGACGGGGCCGACGCCGTCGTGCACCTCGCGGCGAAGGTGTCGCTGGCCGGGGACCCGGCGGAGTTCGAGCGCGTCAACGTGCACGGCACCGAGCTGCTGCTGGACGCCGCCGAGCGGGCCGGCGTGCGGCGGTTCGTGCAGGTGTCCTCGCCGTCGGTGGCGCACGCCGGGGCCTCGCTGGTGGGCGTCGGCGCGGAGCCGGCCGACCCGGCGCGGGCGCGCGGCGAGTACGCGCGGACCAAGGCGGCGTCGGAGGTGCTGGCGCTCTCCCGGGACCGGGGAGCCGGTGCCTCGCGACCAGGGGACGACGGCGGCACCCCGGACGGGCGCGGAGACTTCCGCGTCGTCGCGGTCCGGCCGCACATCGTGTGGGGGCCGGGGGACACCCAGCTCGTGGAGCGGGTCATCGACCGCGCGGCGAGCGGGCGGCTGCCGCTGCTGGGTCACGGGGCGGCGCTCATCGACACCACGTACCTCGACAACGCGGCGGACGGCATCGTGGCGGCGCTCGACCGGCTGGGCGACCGGCCCGAGGCGGTCCGGGGCCGGGCGTACGTGCTGACCAACGGCGAGCCGCGCACGGTGGCCGACCTGCTCGCCGGCATCTGCCGGGCCGGCGGCGTCGAGCCGCCGCGATGGCGCGTGCCCGCCGGCCTGGCGCGGACGGCCGGCGGGCTGATCGAGGCCGTGTGGCGCGTGCGGCCCGATGCCGACGAGCCGCCGATGACGCGGTTCCTCGCCGAGCAGCTGTCCACGGCGCACTGGTTCGACCAGCGGGCCGTGCGGGCCGAGCTCGGGTGGCGCCCCGCGGTGTCGATCGACGAAGGGATGCGGCGGCTGGCCGCGCACTACGGCGGGACATCCTGACCATCCGGACCACGCGAGCGAGGAGGGCCCACCGACGACGAAGAGCGTCGGCGCCCGCCGGCGTGGTACGTCTCCGTCGTGACCCGCAGCGGTGGTCCCGGGGAGCGGAAGACGTTCAGTCGAGGATCGCGGTGGCCTCCACCTCCACGAGGACGTCCGGTGCGAAGAGGGCTTCCACGCCGAGGAGCGAGGCCGGCGGCATGGGCAGGCTCAGGCCGATCTCGTCGGCGACGGACTCGACGCCGGCCATGAAGGCCTCCATCTTCTCCGGTGCCCATGCGGTGACGTAGAAGGTCAGCCGCAGCACGTCGTCGAACGTGGCACCGGCACCGGTGAGCCCGTGCGCCGTGGCGCGCAGCGCGTGCGCGACCTGACCGGCGAGGTCGCCCGGGGCGAGCGGGGTGCCGTCGGCCTGGAGCGCGACCTGCCCGGCGACATGGACGTGCCGGCTACCTGTCCCGACGGCGACGTGGTGATACGGCGTGGGCTGCAGCATGCCGTCGGGGGTCATGAGCTGAACGGACATCGTGGTCTCCTGGGTGAGCGAGCGATTAGGTATACCCTGGATACCAGGTACATCGCAGACACTTCAAGGAGACCAGGTTTCGTGGACGACACCACCCGCACCCCACCCGGCGAGCTGCGCATCGACCCCTCGCACCGGGACGTGCTCGACCAGGTGCTCGACAAGTGGTCCGTCAGCATCCTCGACCAGCTGTGCGAACGGCCGTGCCGGTTCAACGTGCTGCGCCGGGCGATCCCGGGCATCACGCAGAAGTCGCTCACCGCCACGCTGCGACGGCTGGAGCGGAACGGGATCGTCGAGCGGCGCGTCGTCGCGGACCGCCCGGTCGCCGTCGAGTACCGGATCAGCGACCTCGGCAAGACCCTGCGCGAACCGGTCGACGTCGTCCTCGCCTGGGTCACCACCCACCGGGCCCGCATCGAGCGGGCACGCGAGCAGTTCGACGACGCGGCCGAGACTGCCGGGTCCCTCCAGGCGTGAACGCGGGCCACCGCACGGAAAGGACGTGCGCCGTCGGCCTGCCGGACGGCAGGATGCGGGGATGCCGCTGACGCTCCGCCCGCCCCGCCCCGACGATGAGACCGCGCTGCGCCGTCTGCACGTCGAGCTCGCTGCCGACGGCTTCACGTTCTTGCTGGCCGACGGCACGTGGGACGAGGTGCTCGCGCAGGTCCGGCGCGAGTCCGCCGGCACGGACCTGCCGCCCGGCCGGGTGCGGGCCGACTTCCTCGTGGCCGAGGTCGACGGCGAACCCGTGGGTCGCGTCTCCATCCGGTACGCGCTCAACGACTACCTGCGCGAGGTCGGCGGGCACGTCGGCTACGGTGTCGCGCCCGCGCACCGCCGTCGGGGGTACGCCACCGAGATGCTGCGGCAGTCGGTGGCGCTGCTCGCCGACGCCGGCGTGGACCGGGTGCTGGTGACGTGCGACGAGGACAACGCCGGGTCCGCCGCCGTCATCGAGGCGTGCGGCGGCGTGCTGGAGGACGTGCGCGTCGTCGAGGGCGAGGCGCCCAAGCGCCGGTACTGGATCGACGCCCGGGCCGCCGTCGCCTGACGCGCTCGCCGTCAGACCGTGAGGTCGACCCAGACCAGCCGGTGGTCGCTGCTCGGGAACGGGTAGGTGCCGGTCAGCGCGGACAGCGGGTCGTCCTGGGTGGGCCAGAACACCCCGGCGTCCTGGACCCGGAGCCGGTGCCTCGACGGCAGCACGTAGTCGGCGCGCAGGTTGCCGGGCGCGGTGTCGGCGAAGTCAGCGGTGTCGTAGGCCGGGTCGCCGATGTGGGCGTCGTTGGCGCCGCCCTGCAGCGCGGCCGCCTCGACCGCACCGGCCGACGTCGGCAGCGGGTCGACGATGCGCCGGTGGTCCAGGAGCTGGTCGATCGCGACGTCGTACGAGTCACCGTCGTACGGGTCGGCGTTCTGGTCGCCGAGGATCACGAAGGGCGCGCCGGGGTGCAGACCGCCGCGACCGCCGTCGTCGTCCTCGATGTAGCGCGACGCCGTGCCGGGGGTGACGTAGTCCGCCCAGAAGCGGATCTCGTCGTGGTTGCGGCGGCCGTTGCGGTCCTCGGGGCCGTCGAAGGTGGGCGGCGTGGGGTGCGAGGCGAGCACGTGCACCGTCTGGCGCCCGACGCGGATCGGGACGTCCCAGTGCGACTTGCTGGACAGGCGCACCGCGTCGAGCTCCTCGGCGCTGAACCAGTCGGCCGGCTCGGGGGTGGCCGGATCGTCCGGGAGGAGCGCGCCCGGCATGTCCTTCCACAGGAAGTGCTGGAACGTGCGGACGTCGTCCGTGGCGATCGGGTACTTCGAGAGCACGACCATGCCGTACTGACCCTCGAACGCTCCGAAGCCGAAGGCGTCGTCCCCGCCGCCGACCGTGCCGTCGTTGTTGAGGTCGAACCCGCTCGGCACCCCGGTGTTCGACGGCGCGGAGTAGGCGTAGCGGTATTCGACCGGGTTGGCGCCGCCCTGGCCGACCTCGAGGTAGTTCTCGCGGAAGAGGTCGACGGCGGTGCCCGGGGCGTCGAAGTCGAACTCGTTGAGCAGCACCACGTCGGGATTCGCGCGCTGGATGACCTCGGCGACCGTGGCCGCCTGCGCGTCGTCGCCCGTGGCGAGGTCGGCCTGCAGCTCGCCCGCCGTGGCGCGGTTGAGCGACAGGTTGTACGTCGCCACGCGCAGCTCGTCCTTGCCGTGGCCGCCGCCGTGGCCGCCGTGGCCGCCGTTGCCGTCGTGCTGGCCGTGGTGGTCCGGGTGGCCGACGGCTACCGGCGCGAGCGCGGCCGACAGCGCCACCGCGAGGGCGGTGGCGGCGGACAGGGTGGTGCCTCGTCGCATCGTCATGCCGCCACGCTAGCGGCGGCCTGTGACGGCCGCCTCAACCGACGGTGAACAGTGCGTCCCGGGTCCGCGGTGCCGCTCGGTCGGTGCCGCGCGGCCGGTGCCGCTCGGCACCGCGGACCCGGGTGGGGAGGGACGTCAGCGACGCCCGGACAGGGAGTACCGGACGAGCTGACCGTCGGGCGGGCTCGTCTCGTCGGGCGGCAGGACGTTGACGGTGGCGAGCAGGTCGCGACCGTCGAGCTCGACGTCGCCCGGCAGCGGGACGGACACGACCTCGGTGGCGCCGTGCCGGCCGACCTTCGAGATCTCGCCGCCGAACAGCTGGGCCACGTAGACGGTGCCCTTCTTGTCCACGGCGATCCCGGTGGGCGAGAGCAGGTCGTCGGCCACCGTGTGCGCCCGGCCGTTCCACGGCGACACGACGACGACGGAGCCGCGCGCCCCGAGAGAGTCGTCCTCCGGGCCGCCGGGCAGCAGCGACACGTAGAGCAGGCCGAACGGACCGACCTCGACGTCCGTGGGGACGGGTTCGAACCAGTACTTGTGCCCGACGACGCAGCTCGGCAGACCCTGCGCCTCGGCCGCCGCGGCGGTGATGCGTACGGGCTGCGCGGGCAGCACGGCGGCGGTGCGGACCTTGCCGCGGTGGTCGACGGACAGGATCGCGTTGGCGGCGGCGTCGGCCACGTAGGTGGTGCCCCGGTGGGTGGTGGTGGTCGCGTACGGGTGGGACTCCACGATGCCGGTGTACTGGGCGGGGATCTCGGGCGGGACGTCGGCGAGGCACGACTCCGGCACGGTGCGGAAGCCGTACGTGACGCCGCCGTCGGGGTTCTTGGCCGCCTCGTAGGCGCCCACGTCGGCGAGGACCGTCGGTTCGCCGCGGGGGTTGCCGCGCTTGTCGAGGTGCAGCTGCTTGACCGTCTGCGTGGCACCGGTCTCGGCGAAGGTGACGGTGCGGTGGGTGTAGCTGAGCCCGCCGACCTCCGCGCCGTCGTCCGAGGCGTAGAGGACGGAGGCCTCGCCGCGGCGGTCCACCGCGGTGAGCAGGCCGGCGAAGTTCTGGCTGACGAACGTGGTGCCGCGGGGGCCGACGGCGAGGCTCAGCGGGGTGACCAGCCCGGACGCGATCGTCGTCGACGACGGTGGGCGAGGGTCGTGGGACCCGTGTGCCGCCGCCGGGGTGGCGGCGAGGACCAGCGCGGCGACGACGGCCGCGCAGGAGGACAGGGTGCGACGCATGAGCAGACTCCTGGGATGCGCAGGGGTAGGCGCGGCCGGGTGGCTCGCGGGTGCGCTCGACGCGATCCTGCTGCGGGTGCGCGACACGGCCCGAGGGCCGAAGCGTGTGCCGCGTCCGCTGTGACGCGTCACTCCGAGAAGAGTCTGCGCCGGGGGTTCCTGATACGCGCGTGGGGGAGCGGGTGACTTTCGGGCGTGCCCGACGACGGCGTGCGCCGTTGGCGGGCGGCTCAGTCGCGCAGGGGCGAGCCGACCACGGTGAAGTCGAACCCGCCCATCTCCCCGGAGAGCAGCGGCCGTGCTGCGGCGATGGAGGCCTGGACGCTCGCGAGCTGCAGGGAGGCGCGGTGGGCCTCTGCCGACGTCCACAGCTCGGCGACGTAGACGGTGTCGGGGTGGTCGTCGTGGACGCCGACCTCGTAGAGCAGGCAGCCGGCGTCGGCCAGCTCCTGGCTGCGGCCGGTCAGGTGGGCCACGAGCTCGTCGCGCTTCCCGGGGGCGGCACCCAGCGTGCCGACGTTGGCGTAGGTCATGGTGGCGACGGTAGCGGCGGGGTACGACAGTTGCGTCACACGGACGCGGTCCACGCCCCGACCAGGTCTGCGGGCCCGATGGCGGTGACGCCGTCGACGTCGACACCGCTGCGCGAGACGGCGACGAGCGGTGTCTCCTCGGTGGCGCCCGGCAGCTGGTCCCGATGGCGGTGCAGCCGTGCCAGGTCGCGGTGGTCGAAGGCCCTGTGCTCGAGCCACTTCACGGAGCCGACGAAGGTGAGGCTCTTCGCGACGCCGGGCCTGTCCGCTCCCACGAGGTCGATCTCCGGGTCGTTGGTGCGTGTCCAGTAGCCGCCGACGGCGCCGGTGTGCTCGAACAGGCCGGGCCCGACCGAGCGCCACAGGGCTTCGCGGATCACGGGCTCGACGGCGCGCCCTCGCCAGGAGGTCCAGCCGTCGCGGACGCGTTCGAGCAGCTGGTCGCCGCGGCCCCGCTCGATGAGCGGTATCCCGGGGCCGACGAAGTGCAGCCAGAATCGCAGGTACGGGTCGTCGACGCGGTAGCGCGTCTCCTTGCTGGGGCGGGTGGACAGGGGTGTGTCGGCGGCGACGACTCGCCGTGCGATCAAGAGGTCGAGTGCGCGCTTGAGCGAGGCTGTCGGCAGTCCGGAGGCCCGGCCGATCGTGGTGAACGTGCGTTCCCCGTGCCCGACGGCGCGGAGCACGGTGCGTGCCTGCGCCTCGGTGGGGAGTTCCGCTGCCAGGCTCCGCTCGCCGCTCACGAGCAGTGCCGATGTCGCGTCGGTGAGCGCCTCACCGAGGTAGGCCCACAGGTCGGCGCCCGACGGCCAGGCGTCGAGGACCAAGGGGAGTCCCCCGGTGACCAGGTAGGCATCGAGGGCCTCTGCCGGGCCCAGCGAGAGCAGTGCCGCGACGTCGGCGGGGTTGAGCGGGGGGACGAGCATCTCGGTCGCGCGCTGGTAGAAGGGTCGGCCGTACGTGTTGATCTGCTCCATCGTCGCGAGATCCGAACCCACCAGGACGAGGAGCACCGGGAGGCGCGAGAACAGTCGGTCGAAGGCGCGTTGCAGTGCGCCCTCGAACGACGGGTCCGCCCGCACGAGGTAGGGCATCTCGTCGAGGACGACGACGCTCGGCCGGTCGGTCGGGAGCGCTGCTGCCAGCATCTGGAAGGCACTGGTCCAGGTCGCAGGCGGTTCCGAGGGCGTCGCGGCCGAGGCGTCGGGAAGGTCTGACGCCGACAGCTCAGCGGTGAAGTCGGCGAGGTCCGTGGCCGGCGGGCCGCCGGCAGCCGTGAAGAAGAGGCTCGGGACGCCGGCACGGTCGACGAACTCCTCGACGAGTCGCGACTTGCCGACGCGCCGCCGACCCCGGACGAGGACCGCGCGACCTGGTCGGTCGGCGTCCTCGGCCGTGCGGGCGAGGAGCCGGTCGAGGACGTCGAGCTCCGCGGTGCGGCCGACGAAGGAGCGCATGATGACCTCGCTAGACTCTCAGACGTGAGACTTCCAAAGTTGATAGTCTCATATCTGGAAGCCTTGCGCCCGGGCGGGATCAGCCCGCGCGGTCACCGGAGGCCAACGCCTGGACGGCCGCGACCAGAGTGACCGGCGTGGTGGGTGAAGTCGGCCGCATCGCTGCCGCCGGTGGACGCCCAGAACCTCCTTCACGCAGAGGCTGGCGTGTTCTCGAACACTCTGGTGCGATGCCACTCCATATAGGGCGTACCAGGAGGGCGACCATTGCGCGGGGTCGCTACGCGACCTCGGAGCTGCGGTGCAGTGAAGTAGGCACGCGCGGAAGGGTTCGCATCGATCGTGCGTGCCAACCGGTCGGAGACCTGAACGTCCAGATCGTCAGTGACAGTCAGCAACCCGGCGTCAAACGCCGCATCGTGGACCGGGCACGCAGCGAACCCGTTTGAGGCATCGAGCCGCTCACGAGCCTTGGAGTCTCGCCATGGCTTGATGTGGCTGGCGCGGAGAAGGGTTGGACGCACGTCATCGTGCATTGCGAATCCACAGAAGGCGCATTCATGGGACCAGGAATCGAGGACCGAAGTGGCGAACCGATGCTGGCCCACCCTCAGCGAAGCGACGACAAGACGCTCCGTCACGCGTTCCTCGACATCGTCGACCAACCACTCGTGGATCTCGCGCTCGACCACGGACTCCAGCGCGCCGCCCTCAAGCTCATCTTGGCCAAGGAGCTCCAGATCGCGCCCGCCCTCCACGCCCAGGAAGTCGGGAAGCATCGCGCCGTCGATGCCCTCCGCGCGCGCTGCGGCAAGGATGACTCGATAGAGGTCAGCCATCGCACGTTGGTCCGTCCGGAGGACAGATCCGACCAGAAGGTCGTTGCTCGCACCGTGCGAGCGGGACCCGTCCAGATTGTTCATCTTGGCGATGATGCTGGTCGGTGGGCGCTTCACGAGGCGCGCGAGCGATTGGACTGGCTCGGGGGCTCGGTGGGCACTGCTACTCCCGAACCGGGTGTGTTCCACGACGAACATCGCCGCGAGGCAGAGGAGAGTCTCCACCGGCACGAACGGGACCTGACGCTTGCCGGCTGCCGGCCACGCACGCGCGAGAATGCCCTGCCATTGCTGAGCTGCCTGCGCTCGCGTGAGGTCGAAGTAGTCCGCCTGAGTGAATGCCATCGGCGACCTCCGGTTCAGCTCGCGCCACTCATGGCAAGCTCCAGGGCTCCCGGCTTCGGGGTGCCGTCTTTCGAAGGAGCCCCTCGTTGCGAAGCTGCTGGGCGGCCCAGCGGATGTCGTACTGCCAGGTGTAGAAGAGGTTCCCAGCAGCTCGAAGGTCAGACTCGTGGCGTCGCCACACCACCTGGGAGACCTCGACGACCGTACCCCGCCCGTTGAGCTCCTCGAGCGCCTCCAGGACCCATTCCCGAAGGATGTGCTTGTCTGCCATGGGCCCGAGCTTGGCAGCTCGGAGGGGCGCAGGCCACTCGCGTGAATGAGCTCTCGGGGTCGCGACCCACTGCAGTTCAGCTACCTGCGTACAAGTGTGGGCGTCGTTCTACCTCCCGGCCCGCCGCCGCAGCTCCCCGATCAACCACGGATACGGATCCGCCAGCGCTGGTCGGTCGGCCCGGATCTCCGCTCCGAGCTCTCGCAACGCCCCGCTCGCGGTGTAGTAGCGGCCCCGCGTCTGCCCGTGGGCTTCGAGCAGACCCGCCGAGACCAGCCCTCGTAGGTCGCGACTCGCCGTCTGTTCCTCGACCCCGCTCTGCTTTACGTAGGTAGGACGGACGACCCGCAGCCCGCGGACGGCATCGAACAGCGCGTCCGCAACCCGCGCCTGCAGTCCGAACCGCTCGATGAAATCGTCGAGCGCCACCCACGTTCGGTCGGCCTCGTCGAACCGGCGCTGCAGCGTCTGTGCCTGCATGTGGTGGGCGCGGAGGATGAACTTGATCCACAGCCCGGCATCGTTCTGCGGGTTCCAGGCGCCGGCGCCGGTCACGGCCAGGACGCGGTAGTAGTCGTCGGTGTTCTTGCCGAGCCATTCCTCGATGCTGGAAAACGTCGGTTCCAGCACGCGGTCCTGGGCGAGCACCAGCGTCTGCAGCGCGCGTGCCATCCGCCCGTTGCCGTCCTTGAACGGGTGGATCATCACGAGGTTGAGGTGTGCCATGGCGGCGTCGACCAGGGTGTCGGTCCCGTCCGTCCGCAACGAGCCCACCAGCTCGTCAACGAGCTCCGTCACCATTTCGGCCGGCGGTCCTTCGTAGACCGTGACATCGGCCGTGTCGTCGCGGACGTAGATCGATCCGGGGCGGAACCGTCCCGGATCGACCGACAGGGCGTGTTCCATCAGCATGAAGTGCAACGACCGCAAGGTCTGGGAGTCCACGGCGAATCCGGGCTCGGGCGCCATCCTCAGGATGTACGTCATCATCCGGCGGTAGCCCAGGATCTCGGACCAGGTGCGCTGGTCTGCTGTCAGGGGAGGCTCGTCGTCGACAGCGGCCAGAGCGTCCTGGTCCGACACGGTGTAGCCCTCGATGGTGTTGGACCCTTGGATGGCGCGTGCCTGCGTGGTGCGGCGCATACCGCTCGTCCAGCGGCGCGGTGTGCGGAGCATTAAAGCGAGGGAGTCGCGGAGGTCCTGGATCTCGGTGATGACTCCGGTGTCCTCGAGGTCGGTCTCGGGCGTCCGGTAGATGGTGGGCACGATCCGCTCCTCGCGTGACACTATGACTTAATCATAGCGTCACGCCCGCTCCCGATGACGCAATGTTGAAGTCATAGTGTCATCCTGCGCGCGGTCCACCACCCGGCTGGTCCACCTGGGCGGTATCAACGCCTGACGCGCCGCTCCCCGTGCTTCGGTCGCGGTTCGAAGTGGCGTCACGGCCCGAGCAGCGCCGCCGGAACGACGCCGATACCGTCCGACCGGCGGTAGGCATGTGAACCCGTGGTCACCACGACGGCGTCCACCAGGTCGTCGCAGAGCCTGTCCCGCAGCCAGCGCAGGTGCCGGGCGTCGTCGGCGTCCACGGTGGTCGCCAGCTTGACCTCGATCGCCAGAACCTTGCCGTCTGGCCGCTGGATGATGATGTCCACCTCGCGGTCGCCCTTGGCGGTGCGCAGGTGAAACACCTGCGCACGTGCGGCGTCGGCGTAGGTGCGCACGCTGGATGTCACGAGGTTCTCGAACAGCCGGCCGAGGACGGACTTGGTCGCCCCCTTGACCGGAGGCAGGGTCGTGGAGCCTGATTCACCGCGTAGCAGGCGGGCCTCGTCCAGGTGCAGCAGTCGGGTTGCCAGGGCCGTGTCGGTCAGCTGGTGGGTCTCCTTCGAGGCCAGAGCAGGTAGGGCCGGATGTCCGGGCCAGGCAGGTACCGGCTCGAGCAGCCACAGGCTCTCCAGGGCCTCGCGCCACGCGATGGTGGTGTTCTTGGAAGGCTGGGAGTCCTTGGCGAACGCCGCCGCAGAGACGATCTTGGTGTAGTCGGTCTGCGTGCAAGTCGCCGCGGCGTAGGCAGCCAGCCAGGACATCAGGGCGGCGGGCCGACGCACGGTATACCCCTGCTCGGGGAACTCCTTGGTCACGACGTTGTCGAGATAGGCGTCGAGCTCGACCTCCCGCACCGGGGTGGGCAGAGTGCGCAGGTGGGGCAGTCCGGACGCGGTGATCTCCCGCACGTAGTCACGCAGGACCACCTCCGTGGCCCCCGTGAGGTCGGATCCGCCGTCGAGCAGGTCGGCCAAGGACACGGATGGTTCCTGGAGTCTGCGCTCGGCGAGGCTCAGCGGGCGCATGCGCAGCGGCACGATGCGTCCGGCCCCGGAGTGGATCTGCGCGCCCTGGGGGACCGAGGACCCCGCAAGGATGAAGTGTCCGGGCGGGCTGCCAGCGTCCACGGCGCGTTTGACCATGTCCCACACGGCAGGCAATCGCTGCCACTCGTCGACCAGTACCGGGCCGGGCGCGCTGGTCAACACACCGGGGTCGGCGGCGACGATCTCGCGAACCTGGTCATCGGAGAGGTCGTAGACCGTACGGGCCCGTTGGCTCGCGGTGGCGGTCTTGCCCACCGCCTTGGGGCCCTGCAGGGCAAGAGCCCGCAGGTGAGGCTGAAAGTCGTCGAGGAAGCTGTCCACGACGCGCCGCGCGTACTGGCTGCTCACGCCGTCTATGCAACCTTCTCAACCAGTTCTAGTCAACGTTTCTGACGCTTCCTACTGAACTTTTCTTACCCGAGCGACTCGACGCCTCGCCGAGCCGAGGTCACCGTTCGGGTCGGCATCGGCCGCTGACGTGCTTCAACGCCATCGCCAGAGAGCGTAGGTCGGCAGCGCCGGATGCATTCGCCGACGGCGACGGCCTCACGTTCAGTCTGTGGACCAGATGCAGGGACTCGTGCGAGGCGCTCGTACTGCTGCGCGGCCGGCGTCTTGCCAGGTCATCGGCGTTCTCGCCGTTCTGCACGATGATTCTCGCCAATCCGCAGCGATCGCCGGCCACGCACCTCAGGCCCGGCCGAGCCGCACCATCCCCCGCACCCCGGCCTCCGACACCGCCTTGAACCGCGCGATCGCCGCGACCACCTCGTCCCGCTCGCGATCAGCCGCCGTCACCCGCGTGGGGTTCAGCGGCGTCGAGTGCGACCACGCCGCCACGTCCGGCTCGGCCATGTAGGCCGCCGTCGCCAGGGCTCCGGCCGCCTGGATGCCGACCCACTCGGACGGAGTCGAGAACAGCGGGGTGGAGCGACACACTGCGTTGAGCTCCGCATCGCTCCACGCCGGCCGCGTCGCCTCGACGTACCCCACCAGCGCGGCCCCGAAGCACGGGAACCCCGCCCGCACGGGCTGCAGCACCATCCGCCCGGCAGACCAGATGGGCACGGCGGGCCGCTGCCGCAATCCCTGCGCCGCACAGTGCACGACGACGGCGCCCGCCCCGACCCGCACGTCCCCGCGGTCGAGCGACACCAGCCCCGGCGACACCCGCCGCACGTGCCCGAGCCGCACCACGTTCTCCACGGTCCGCAGCAGCTCGAGCTCCCAGCGCGCGAGCGTCGGCACGCGCGCCATGGTCGGCGTGACCCCACGATCAAGACGCAGCATCACGCCGTCGTCCTCGAGCCGCAGGAAGAACTCGTCCACCGAGGCCGCCGCGGCCCCCGCCTCCATCATCGACGCCGCCATCCCCAGGAAGATCGCCGGGTCAGGCTGCACCACGGCCCGGTTGAGCATCCACGGGTCGCGCGGCCGCACCCAGCAGATCGCGTCCGCAGACACCCCGCGCCCGAGCAGCCACACGATGGCATCGGTCGCCGTCTTCCCCGACCCGACCACCACGAACGACTCGGCCGACACGACCGACGGCAGCTCGCCCACCGGCACGCACGTCACGCCGTCGGACACCTCGAAGGGCGGCGGCTCCAGCGCGGGGATGCGCGGCGACAGGTACCGGGCATCGACGACGCGCCGCCGGACGCGCACGTCCCGCTCGGCGCCGGAACCGAGCGCGACCACCCGTCCGTCGTCGGACACGTCATGGCCGCCGAGAAACGTGAACCGGCCGCTGGGCTCGAACCGCTCGCGCCGCACGCGCTCGTAGTAGGCGCAGACCTCGGCGCCCGTGGCGCGCTCGCGCAGGCCGGCCTCCGGGCCGGACGTCTGGATCGCCCCGCCGAACGGCGTGGACGCCACCCCGTAGAACGGCGACGCCTGGTGCAGCCGGACGAACGGGTAGGCGTCCCGCCAGTGGCCGCCGACGTCGTCACGCCGGTCGACGAGCGTGACGTGCGCGTCGCTGTGGTCCAGCACCGCGTCGGTGAACGCCATGCCGGCGGCCCCCGCGCCGATCACGAGGTAGTCGGTCTCCCGGGCCTGCGCCATGAGGCCAGTGTCTCTCAGCGGGCGAGGTCGTGGAACGGCCCCTTCCAGGATCGCTCCACGACCGGGCGACCGTCAGTCGAAGCTGACGCGGAACGTCGCCTTCGCGTACGTGTCGTCGGCGCTGGTGGTCATGCCTGCCGCGCGCAGCGGCTCGAGGTAGCCGAGGGCCGTCGGGTCGGACTCCAGGACGGGACGCAGCACCTCCGTGAGCCGGTCGAGGTCCACGTACAGCACGCTGCTCACGTCCTCAGGACTGACGACGCTGCGGTAGGCGTCGGTGGACCCGAGGCCGCCGTCGCCGGCCAGCTCGTCGGCGTACGCGCCGTTCGTCGCGAACACGAACCCGTCGTCGGCGGGCGACGTGGCCAGCGGGTCCATGTCCGACTCGGTCAGGAGGCTGTCGATCCGGCCGGAGAGGTCCTGCAGGGCGTCGGTGTCGCCGACGGTGCGCAGGCCCGCCGAGACGTCGTCCATGCCTTCGACCGCGTCGAGCGACTCCAGCCCGCGGGAGTCGACGGCGAGCACGACCTGCTCGCCGACGAGCGTCTTGAGGTCGTCGGGCAGGCGGAGGTCGTACTCCTCCTCGAGGAGGGCCACCATGCCGTCGAAGTCCGGCTGGCCGGCCCCGCCCCAGGGGTCGTCCGCGACGGTCGTCGGCTCCTCGGCCGCCGCGCCCGTGCAGGCGTCCATGAAGACGTCGATCATCATCTGCTCGTCGTCCGAGAGGTCGTCGCCGGTGATCCCGAGGCTCTCCTTGGACGCCTCCAGGCAGTACTCCTCCAACGGGTCGACGTCACCGCCGACCGGCCCCGTGGGCGCGGTCCGGCCCGTCGGTGCGGTGACGCCGGCGCCGGTGCTCGACATCAGCGCGCCGCCACCGAGCGACGAGCCCATCGAGTCGTACAGCTCGCGGAACTGCTCCCAGGCGTCGTCGACGGCGTCCGGCGTGGTCGATCCCCCGAGCGCCAGCAGGGTGGTCTCGGGCAGCTCCGTGGTCACCGAGGTGCCGCTCGCCCGGTACGGCGCGACGACGGCCTCGTCCCCGGCGGAGAGGGTCTCGAGCTCGATCCCGTCCGGGTTGACGCGCAGGGCGCCGGCCGCGGTGGTGAGGGCTTCGAGGTTCTTCAGGTCGTTCTCGGGCAGCGCGCCGTCGGTCAGCTCCGGGATCGCGGCGAGCGACCAGTCGAGGGCGGCCTCGGCGTCGGCCCAGAAGGACACGAGCCCCGGGTCGCCGAGCGCTGCCATGTCCGCGGCGAAGGTCGCGTCGTCCGCGAGCGAGCCCTGCTCGGTGTCGGCCACGACGTCGGCGGCGGGCGCGCCGTCGGTGACGATCGCGTACCCCTCGGTGAAGGCGACCTGGTCGGCGCCGATCGTCTCGCCGCATCCCAGGCCGGACTCGAGCGCGGGCCGCGCGGCGTCCTCGTCGGTCACGGCCAGCACCCACACGGGCTGCGGCTCGCCGTCGGCGCCCGGGACGGCGGCGAGCGCGCCGCGGTCCCCGATCCACGGGGCGATGTCGGCGTCGTAGTCGAGGTCGCACTCACCGCTCGCGGTGACCGCCTCGGCGATGACCTGCTTGAGGTCGGAGTCCTCGTCGATCTCGACGCCCAGGTCCGCGGAGAGATCCGGCAGCCGGTCGGCGAGGCGCAGCAGGTTGATCTTCTGCTCGGCGGACGGGTCGAGGTCGACGCGCACGTACCCGATGGTGGACGCCGGCAGCGCCGCCTCGGGCTGAGCGCCACCGCCGTCCAGCATGGCGTAGGCGGCAGCGCCGGCGCCGCCGAGCACGAGGAGCCCGGCGGCGATCGAGCCGCCGATCACGAGGCCCTTGCGCGAGCGCCGCACGGGCGCCGCGGCTGCGGCCTCGGCGTGCGCCGCGGGCTCAGCGGTCCCGTCGGTCGGCGGTTCGGCGGGCGTGCCGGGGTACGGCGGCGGGTGGTCGGTCACGGATTTGTCCCCTTGGTGGTGGTTGGTGGCGGGATGCTGACCGTACCGAGCCGCCGACCAGGGCGGAAGGGGCGTCCACGGGCAGAACTACCCACCGCCCGTCATTTCACCCCGCGACGTCCCCGTCCACGTAGAACCACCGGCCGCCCTCGCGGACGAACCGGCTCACCTCGTGCAGCCGCCCGCGCCCGGCACCCGCACCCGCACCCGCACCCACCGCCGACCGGAACGTCGCGACGAACTCCACCTCGCCGTCGTCGTCGAACGGGCCGCCGCCGCGCGTGGCCAGGACGTCGAGCCGGCGCCACTGCTGGTCCGGGTCCAACGTGAGCGACGACGGCCGCGTCGTCGGGTGCCACGTCCGCAGAAGGTACGCCGCGTCGCCGACGGCGAAGGCCGCGTACCGCGACCGCATCAGCGCCTCGGCGGTGCCGGCCGCCCGTGCGCCGGCGTGCAGCGGCCCGCAGCACTCGCCGTACGGCAGGCCGGTCAGGCAGGGGCAGCGCGCGGCGTCGTCCATGGCGACCATGATGCCGCAGCGCCGTTGTTCACCTGGGTGAACTCGTCGCCGGTGCGGTCCGCGACCCCCGTGGTGCAGTAGACCTGGGAGCAGTTCCGTCGACGGGGGGCTCCATGGTCCGGGTGCGTGCGCAGGTCGAGGGCCGCGAGCGCACCGTCCCGCTGCTGTGGTGGGGGGACGAGTCCCGCATGCCGGCCGAGGGCGTGGCGGGCGTGCTCGCCCGCGAGGTACACCCGGAGGACGCCGCGGGGATGCTTGCGGAACTCCTCGGCCAGGTCCGGGGAGAGCCGCCGGCCCGCGCACTGACCGAGCGGCTCCTCCGGGAGGCGGCCGACTCGCACGTCGTGCTGGGGGAGAGCCCGGAGACCTGGAGCCCGCTCGGTTCCACGGAGCTGCCGTCCCGCGGCGCGCTCCAGCCGATCCAGGACGTCCTGCACCGCACGGGGGACCTGTGGTTCGACGCGGAGTCCCACGACGGCTGGCTGTGGACCCGCCTGCTCGACACGGAGACCACCCGCAGCGGTGTGACGATCTATGCCCCCGACGCGTTCGTCGCGGTGCTGCCGCCCGGGACCACCGGCGTCACCCTGGACCTCACGGAGGACGCCGACCCCGACGGCCCGTTCGTCCAGGAGGCGGTCGAGGTGGCGATGAGACGCGGGTGGGACGGCCCCTGGGTGGACGACGGCGACGTCGCCGTCGACTGGCGCGCCTATGTGGGCGCCGGCACGTCGGTGACCGACGGTGATGCGACCGTCCACCCCGGCGACGCGCGCGTGGACGTGCCGCTGTCCGTCGGGGGCCGGGCCGGCTACCTGGTGGGCCGTCTGCTGCGGCGGAGGTCGGGCAGCACCTTCACCGGTTCGCGGGACCCGAGCCGCAGCGCCCGCCTGGCGCGGCACCACCGGGCGCTGCCGCACGTCGCGGCGGCGGCGCCCGAGCTCGCCGACGCCGGTCCCCACGACCGGGCCGTCGTCGTCGTGCACGGCACGATGAGCTGCGCGATCCCGTTGGCGGAGACCGTGCTCGACGTCGTGGGCGCCGCGGGGGCCGACGTGCCCGTGCTGCGGTTCGAGCACGACACCTGGCTGCCGATCTGGGAGAGCGTGGACGAGCTGGTCGCCGGGGTGCGAGCGCTCGGGGCGGCGTCCGTGCTCCTGGTCGGGCACTCCCGCGGCGGCCTCGTCGCGCGGGACGCCGGGATCCTGCTGGCCGCCGACGGCGTCACGGTGCGCACGCTCACCCTCGGCGCACCGTTCGGCGGCACCCCGGTCATCGACGTGACGGAGCGTGGCCGCCGCGGGCTGGCCGCCGGTCTCGCCGCCCTGCGGTCGACGGCGGGTCCGGTCGTCGACGTCCTCACGCGGGCGGTGCTGCGCGAGCTGCGGTTCCAGCTGCCGGAGGGGATCCGTGACATGCACGCCCGGTCGAGCTGTCTCGGGCGGTTGCGCGCGACGCCGGGGCCGCCCTTCGTGGCCGCGGCCGGGTCGGTGGCTCCGGACGGCGTCGGCGGCGACTCGTGGGGTGCGTTCCCGGGGTTCTTCCGTGGCCTCTTCGACGGGGCGAACGACCGTGTGGTCGCCGTCGCCTCGGCGACCGCCGGCCGGGACGTCACCGCGCTCCACGTCCGCTGCGACCACTCGTCGTACGCGCGCGAGCCCGCCGTGCGCGCCGAGATCGCCGCTCTGCTCGCCGGCCTGTGAGCGGCGGCGGTCACGCGGAGAGGTCCTCCGCGACGACCTCGTCGACGGCCCGCCGTGCCACCGAGTCGAGCGGTGCGCACATCCGCTCCTCGACCAGCGCGACGGCGAGCGCCAGCAGCACCAACCCCGCGCTCACCAGCGGCACGGCCCGTACGCCGACCATCGACACCAGCAGCGCGCCGAGACCCGAGCCGGCCGCGATCCCCAGGTTGAACAGCGACGACGAGATCGCCTGCCCCATGTTGGTCCCGCGCGGCGCGACCAGCAGCACGCGGTGGGACAGCACGGGCGGCACGGTGGAGAACGCGAACCCGAAGAGGGCCAGGCACGCCACGGCACCGACCGGCGACTCACCCACGGCCCAGAGGCCCACCAGCGCGACGGCCAGCACGGTGGCCCCGACGAGGTAGGCGCCCACGGGGCGCTTGTCGAGGAACCGGCCGACGACGACGGCGCCCACCACGCCCGCACCGCCCTGCAGCAGGAGCAGGGCCGGGATGTCGGACTGCGTGTAGCCCGCGACGTCCTGCAGGTACTGGGTGACGAACGTGATCACGCCGAACGCGCCGGTGACCACCAGCACCGTGGTGACCATGAGGAACCCGAACCGCCGTCCCGACGGGAACGGCGCCTCGCTCGCCCCGCCGGCCGACGGCGCCACCGACGGGAAGAGCGCGATGACGATGACGGTGATGATCGTGGACAGCACCGCGACGGCGACGAACGTGACCCGCCACGAGGTGAGCTCGCCGAGCCAGGTCCCCGCCGGCACGCCCAGCACGGGGGCGAGCGAGTTGCCGATCGCGAGCCGGGCCATCGCCTTGCCGCGCTGTCCCGGCGGGAACAGCCCGGCGGTGGCGGGCACCACGGCGACCCAGAACAGCGCCTGGGCGAGCGCGGTCACCACGCGGGCGATCATGAGCTGCTCGTACGACGGCGTCAGCGCGGCCCACAGCGTGGCGACGGCGGCGACGCCGGCGCAGGCGGAGAGCACCCACCGGCGGGGGATGCTCCGGGTGACGTGCGCGAGCGGCACGGAGCTCACCAGCACCACGAGGGCGTAGGCGGTGACCAGCAGGCCGATCTGGGAGGTCGGCCGGTCGAGGTCCGGCGCCATGAGGGTGAGCAGGCCCGAGGGCAGTGACTCCACGGTCACGAAGAGGAACGTCGAGGCAGCCAGCGCGACCAGGATGATCGTGGCGCGGCGGGAGTCGACGGCAGGGCCGACGGTATTCATCGAAACGATTCTATGCGTGCCGAGCGGGGGTGTCCCGCCCTTGTGCGACGACCAGACGGCTCAGGGCCGCTGCCACTCGCGGGCGAGCATCCCGTAGACGAGGGTGTCGGTCCACTCGCCCTTGGACCACCAGTCGGCGCGGAGCTTGCCCTCGCGCACCATCCCGACCCGTTCGCAGAGCCGCGCGGACGCCTCGTTGCGGGCGTCGAGCTGGGCGACCACCCGGTGCATCCGGTAGCGGTCGAACGCGATGCCGAGCAGCGAGCGCAGCGCCTCGGTCGCGAACCCGCGCCCGCCGTGCTCCGGGTGGAACGCCCACCCCACCTCGCCGCGGGAGACGGTGTCTCCGGTGGTCCACAGGGAGATGTCACCCACGACCACCCCCTCGTGCTCGACGACGAGCGCCAGCGCGGACGCCGGCCCGTCGACGCCGGTACGCAGCTTGCGCAGCGCGAGCTGGGTCTCGGCGACCTCGCGCGTCCACGGCTCCTCCAGCAGGAACCGGGCGACCTCCGGGTCGGCGTAGTAGTCGAGCAGCGCGTCGATGTCGTCGTCCCGATAGGTGCGCAGCACGAGCCGGCTCGTCCTGACGGGCAGGAGAGCTGGCGGCGGCGGGGTCACCTCGGTCACGGTGACGAACCCTAACCCGAGCCGGCCCCGATCACCCTGCGGGAGCGCCACGGCACCGGGCGCTGCACGGCAGCACGTAGCGTGGTGACATGGCCGATCGCCTGCGCACCGCCACCAGCCCGTACCTGCGCCAGCACGCGGACAACCCCGTCGACTGGTGGCAGTGGGGAGAGGACGCGTTCGCCGAGGCGCGGCGCCGCGACGTCCCGGTGCTGCTCTCCGTCGGGTACGCCGCCTGCCACTGGTGCCACGTCATGGCCCACGAGTCCTTCGAGGACGACGGCGTCGCACAGGTGATCAACGACGCGTTCGTGCCGGTCAAGGTGGACCGGGAGGAGCGCCCCGACGTCGACTCCGTCTACATGACCGCCACCCAGGCCATGACCGGGCAGGGCGGCTGGCCCATGACGGCGTTCCTCACCCCGGACGGCGAGGCGTTCCACTGCGGCACCTACTTCCCCCGCGAGCACTTCCTCGGGGTGCTCGGCGCGGTCCGCGACGCCTGGGCCGACCGGCGTGACGCCGTCGTGCAGCACGGCGCCGCCGTGACCGAGGCGATCGCGCGGACGGCAGGCCCGCTGCCCGGAGCGCCGCTCGACGACGCGGCGCTCGCCGGCGCGGTCTCCGCCGTCGCGCGTGACGCGGACCGGGTCCACGGCGGGTTCGGCGGGGCGCCGAAGTTCCCGCCCTCGATGACGCTCGAGCACCTGCTGCGCCACCACGCCCGCACGGGCGACGCCGCCGCCCTGGCCCTGGTCGAGCGGACGTGCGAGGCCATGGCGCGCGGCGGGATCTACGACCAGCTCGGCGGCGGGTTCGCGCGCTACTCCGTGGACGCGCGCTGGGTGGTGCCGCACTTCGAGAAGATGCTCTACGACAACGCGCAGCTCCTGCGCGTCTACGCCCACCTGTGGCGGGCGACCGGCTCGCCGCTCGCCGAGCGCGTCGCCCGCGAGACCGCGGAGTTCCTCCTGCGGGACCTGCGCACCGCCGAGGGCGGCTTCGCCTCGGCACTCGACGCCGACACGGTCGTGGACGGTCACGCCGTTGAGGGTCTCACCTACGCCTGGACGCCCGCGCAGCTGCGCGACGTGCTCGGGGACGACGACGGCACGCGGGCTGCGGAGGTTCACGCGGTCACGGAGGCGGGCACCTTCGAGGGCGGGGCGTCGACCCTGCAGCTGCCCGAGGACCCGGATCCCGCCTGGTGGGCGGACGTGCGCGCCCGGCTGCTGGCCGCCCGTGACGAGCGCCCGCAGCCCGCCCGCGACGACAAGGTCGTCACCGCCTGGAACGGCCTCGCGGTCGCGGCGCTGGCCGACGCCGGAGCGCTGCTCGAGCAGGACGCCTGGGTGGGCGCGGCCCGGGAGTGCGCGGAGCTGCTGCTCGACCGCCACGTCGTCGACGGTCGGCTGCGGCGCGCCTCCCGTGACGGGGTGGTCGGGGCGCCCGCCGGGGTGGCGGCCGACCACGGCGACCTGGCCGAGGGGCTGCTGGCTCTGCACCAGGCGACCGGCGAGGCACGTTGGCTCGACGCCGCCGGCGAGGTGCTCGACGTGGCGCTGGACCACTTCAGCGATCCGCACGGAGGCGGCTTCTACGACGTGGCCGACGACGCCGAGCGGCTCGTGGTGCGCCCGCGCGACCCGAGCGACGGCCCGGAGCCGTCGGGTCAGTCGGCGCTCGCGGCCGCCCTGGTCACGTACGCCGCGCTCACCCGGTCGCCGCGGCACCGCGCTGCCGCCGAGGCAGCCGTCGCCGCGTCCGGGGCGCTCGCCCGCCAGGCGCCGCGGTTCGCCGGCTGGGCGCTCGCCGCCGCCGAGGCCCTCGCGGCCGGGCCGCTGCAGGTCGCCGTGGTGGGCACCGGCCCCGGAGCGGCCGACCTCGCGCGGACCGCGCGCCGCACGCCCGCCGCCGGTGCCGTCGTCGTGCACGGACCGCCCGACGCCGACGGCGTGCCGCTCCTGGCGGACCGGCCCCTCGTGGCCGGCGACCCGGCCGCCTACGTGTGCCGCGGGTTCGTCTGCGACCGGCCCGTGACGACGACGGCGGAGCTGGCGGCCGCGCTCGCCCGCTGAGCCGGGGCCTCAGAGGGCCAGGGCGCGCAGGTCCTCCAGGGAGCCGTCGAACACGTTCATGTCGATGTGCGTCTCCTCGCCGGCGTACCCGTCGAGCACGTCGCGGTCGGAGTACTGCCAGAACTCCCAGTCGCGGCGCGGCACCTCTGGGGTGAGCGCCACCGAGCGGATCCACAACGGGTAGCGGTCGTACTCCGCACCGAGGTAGACCTCCCGCACCTCCTGGGTCGTGTAGATGATGGGCGGCGCACCGTAGTGCTCCTCGAGCGCGTCGAGCATCGGGTCGAGGATGCCGCGCAGCTCGGTCACCGACGGCGGGTCCGCCGCGAAGTCGCCGTAGTACTCGACGTCGACGACGGGAGGCAGCGTGCCCGGGGCCGCCGGCACCTGCTCGATCAGGTGCGCCGCCTGGCCCGCGCCCGGGCTCTCGAAGCTGAGGAAGTGGTAGGCGCCCACCAACAGGTCCGTCTCCTGCGCGCCCGCCCAGTTCGCGGCGAACCGCTCGTC
This sequence comes from Isoptericola sp. S6320L, assembly GCF_023015685.1. Classification (NCBI taxonomy): domain Bacteria; kingdom Bacillati; phylum Actinomycetota; class Actinomycetes; order Micrococcales; family Promicromonosporaceae; genus Isoptericola; species Isoptericola sp. S6320L. Next base: position 46,146 of record NZ_JALKAT010000017.1, on the reverse strand, counting down.
GACGTGGCTCGACCCCTCGGTCGCCTTGATGAACGCGAAGTCGAGGTCCTGCTCCGCCAGCACGGGCCAGTCGATCTCGCCCTGGTAGGCGGAGACGTCGACGCCGCGCACGTCGTAGTCGTCCGCGGCGAGCCGGTTCGGCCACAGGACGCCCTCCCAGACCAGGGCGGCCGCGACGGCGACCACCAGCACACCCGCCGCCAGCGCACCCAGGGCCCACCACCGACGTCGTCCGCTGTGCTCGCTCACCGGGCGATCATGGCAGACCGTCCGACGGTGGCAGGCCCGGCGCGGCCCAGGCGTGCGACGCGCTGCGGGTGGCGGCGAGCGACCCCAGCAACCGGAGGGCCTCGGCGCTCGACTCGTCGTGGGCGTGGTAGACCACGAGCTGCTGACCAGGGCTCGCGGGGACGTCGAACGTCTGCATCCGTAGCGTGAGCCCGCCGACGTCCGGGTGGTGGAACCGCTTGGTGCCGTGCCCCTTGCCGCGCGCGTCGTGGCGTGCCCACCGGTCGGCGAACTCGGTGCTCTGCGCGGTCACGGTGCTCAGCACCTCGCGGATCCGGGGGTCGTGGGGGAAGGCTCCGTGCAGGAGCCGGAAGCCCGCGACCGTCCTGCTCGCCACCTCGTCCCAGTCCGGGTAGAACGTGCGTGCCGCGGGATCGAGGAACACCGTGAGGACCAGGTTCGCGCCGTCGTCGAAGCCGTCGAAGAGCGCGCCGGCCAGGGCGTTGGTGGCCAGCACGTCGTAGGCGCGGCCGACGACGATCGCGGGAGTGTCCGGCCACCGGTCCAGCAGGTCGGCCAGCCCGGCGTCGACCTGCTCGGGCAGCGTCGCCCGTCCCGGTGCGGGGGCGAGACCGGCGATCCGGTACAGGTGCAGCCGGGCGTCGTCGTCGAGCTGCAGCACCTGGCTCAGCGCGTCCAGCACCTGCGCCGACGGGTGGCGCTCGCGGCCCTGCTCGAGGCGGACGTAGTAGTCGACGCTCATCCCGGCCAGCATCGCGACCTCCTCGCGCCTCAGGCCCGGCACGCGGCGCACCCCCACGACCGGCACCCCGGCCTCGTGCGGGGTCACGCGGGCGCGCCGGCCGCGGAGGAAGTCGCCGAGCGGGGTCGAGGCCATGGTCTCGATGCTAGGTCGGGGCGGGCTCGCGAGGGAGGGTGCGCCGCTCCCAGGCACGGCACGTCCTTCCGGGGCCGGCGGGCGGCGAGGAAGGTCGACGGCATGACGACCCACACGACGAACATGACGAGCACGACCGAGACCTCGACCGGCAAGACCGTCCTCGTGACCGGGGCCAGCAGCGGGATCGGCGAGGCGACCGCCCGCCGCCTCGCCGCGGACGGGCACCACGTGGTCCTGACCGCCCGGCGCACCGACCGGCTCGACACCGTGGTGGCGCAGCTGCGCGAGCAGGGACACAGCGCCGAGGCCCGCGGCCTCGACGTGACCGACCGGACCGCGGTGAGCACGCTGGTGGACGCCGTGGTCGCCGACCGAGGCCGCCTCGACGTCCTGGTCGGCAACGCCGGCGTGATGCTGCTGTCCCGGCTCGACGCGCTGCTGGTCGACGAGTGGGACCGCATGCTAGACGTCAACGTCCGGGGGCTCCTGCACGGCATCGCGGCCGTCCTGCCGCACTTTCGCGCCCAGGGCGGCGGGCACGTGGTGACCGTCGCCTCCATCGGGGCCCACGAGGTCGTCCCCACCTCGGCGGTGTACTCCGCCACCAAGTCCGCGGCCTGGGCGCTGACCGAAGGGCTGCGGCAGGAGTCCGACCCGAGCATCCGGGTGACGACGATCTCGCCCGGCGTCGTGGCGAGCGAGCTGGCGGACCACATCACGGACCCGCTCGCCGCCTCGGCGATGGAGACCTACCGGGCGGCGAGCATCCCGGCGGACGCCGTCGCGCGGGCCGTCGCCTTCGCCGTCGGGCAGCCCGCCGACGTCGACGTCAACGAGATCGTCGTGCGACCCGCGGCGCAGCGCTGAGCGCTGAGCACCGAGCGCTGCCGGCGGGCGTGGAACTCGCGCCCGCCGTCGGCCGTTGGACCCGGCGACCCCACCCGTCCCGGAAGGACACCCGCATGCCCGCGCCCGCCGACACTCAGCCTGCCGACGCCCGGCCCGCCGTCGCCCGTGCCACCGCCCCGACCCGGCCGACCGGCCTCGGCCGGCTCTACGTCGTCGTCGCCTGGATCGAGGCCTTCACCTGGGCCGGCCTGCTCGTCGGGATGTTCCTCAAGTACGTCACCGAGACCACCGAGGCGGGGGTCTGGCTGTTCGGGCGGCTGCACGGCGGGGCGTTCGTGGCCTACGGGATCGTCGCGCTGATCGTGGCCGTCCGGTATCGCTGGGGGATCTGGCGCACCCTCGTGGCGCTCGCGGCCGCCGTCCCGCCGCTGGCCACGCTGCTCGCGGAGTGGTGGCTGCGCCGCACCGGGCACCTCGCCGCGCCCCCGCAGATCCCCGGCGCGCCGGACCGCCGTCCGTAGTTTCCCCGATCGTTACCCGCCCGGTGCCCGCGGGTCGGTGGTGCTGGCTAGTGTGATGCCATCCATCTCGAACAGTGGGAGACATCACACATGCACACCACGCGCAAGCAGGTGGCCGGAGCCACGACGCTCGGCCTCGCGCTCGCCGGTGTCGTCACCGTGGGCGCCCTGCCGGCCCAGGCCGCCGACCCGGTCGACATCCAGATCCTGGCCACCAACGACTTCCACGGCCGCATCCTCGAGGACTCGTTCAACGGCAGCGCCGGCGCCGCCGTGCTCGCCGGCGCGGTGCAGGAGCTGCGCGGCGAGAACCCGAACACGGTCTTCGCCGCCGCGGGCGACCTCATCGGCGCCTCGACCTTCGAGTCGTTCATCCAGCAGGACAAGCCGACCATCGACGCCCTCAACGCCGCGGGCCTCGACGTCTCGGCGGTCGGCAACCACGAGCTCGACGGCGGCTACAGCGACCTCGTCGACCGCGTCCTCGGTGACTTCGACCCCGAGACCAACCCCTACGGCGGCGCCGAGTGGGAGTACGTCGCGGCCAACCTCAAGATGCGGGCCACCGGCGACGACGCCGTCCCCGCCTCGTACATCTCCTCCCAGGGCGGGGTCGAGATCGGGTTCGTCGGCGCGGTGACCGAGGACCTGCCGTTCCTCGTCAGCCCGTCCGGCATCGAGGACATCGAGGTCACCGACATCGTCGACTCGGCCAACGCCGAGGCGGACGCCCTGCGCGCCGAGGGCGTCGACGTCGTCGTCCTGCTGGTGCACGAGGGCGCCACGTCGAGCGACTGCGCGAGCGTCACCGACGGCGCGTTCGGCGAGATCGTCACCGGGCTCGACGGCGACGTCGACGCGATCGTCTCCGGCCACACGCACCTGGAGTACGACTGCCGGGTCCCCGTCGCCGAGTGGGCGGGCGAGGCCGTCACCGAGCGGCCCGTCGTCTCGGCCGGGCAGTACGGTGTGAACCTCAACCAGCTCGTCTACACCGTCGACCCGGACACGGGCGACGTGCTCGGCCTCGAGACCGACGTGCTGCCGCTGCTCGGCAACTACCCGGCCGACCCCGAGGTCCAGCAGATCGTCGACGACGCCGAGGACGTCGCGGCCGAGCTCGGTGCCGAGCCGCTCGGCGAGGTCGCCGGCGTCCACAACCGTGCGCAGCGCTGGGGCGTGGACTCCGAGACCGGCGATGAGGTGCTCGTCGAGAACCGCGGTGGCGAGTCCACCCTGGGCAACCTCGTGGCCGAGGTGCAGCAGTGGGCCACCGAGACGGAGGAGGCCGGCTCCGCGCAGATCGCGTTCATGAACCCGGGCGGCCTGCGCGCCGACCTGACCGGTGACCCGGAGTCCGAGCTGCCGCGCACGCTGACCTACCAGCAGGCCGCCGTGGTGCAGCCGTTCGCCAACACGCTGGTCAACATGCAGCTCACCGGCGAGCAGATCAAGACGGCGCTCGAGCAGCAGTGGCAGCGCGACGCCGCCGGCAACGTCCCGTCGCGGCCGTTCCTGCGGCTCGGCGTCTCCGAGGGCTTCACCTACACCTACGACCCGGCGCTCGCCGAGGGCGACCGGATCACCGGCATGTGGCTCGACGGCGAGGCGATCGACCTCGACGCCTCGTACTCCGTGACGGTGAACTCGTTCCTGGCCGCCGGTGGCGACAACTTCCGGGTCTTCGCCGAGGGCGCCGACGCACGCGACACGGGCAAGATCGACCTGACGGCGTTCGTCGACTACATGGCCGAGCAGGCCACGGACGAGCCGCTCGAGGTCGACGCGAGCCAGCGAGCCGTCGGGGTGTCCTTCAGCAAGAACGAGGCGCTGAAGGCGGGCAAGAAGACGGCGTTCGACGTCTCCTCCTGGTCGATGTCCACCGCCGCCGACGTCACGGACGAGGAGCTGGTCGTCGAGCTCGACGGCGAGGAGATCGGCCGGTTCGCCGTCGACAGCACCGTGGGCAGCGAGGCGTTCGACGAGGTCGGGACCGCGGCCGTGGAGCTGACCCTGCCGAAGAAGCAGGCGGGCACGCTCACGCTCGTCGGCTCCAGCACGGGCACCGAGGTCGTCGTCGGCGAGGTCGAGGCCCAGGGCGGCAAGCCGGAGTGGACGCCGGGCTCGGTGTACACGGCCGGGGACCAGGTGACCCTGGACGGCCGCCTCTTCGAGGCCATGTGGTGGACCACCGAGACCCCGGGCGCCTCGCCGTGGGGCTCGTGGCAGGAGATCGCCGCGACCTCCGACGGCACCGCCGTGTGGACGTCCTCGCGGGTCTTCACCGCCGGTGACGTCGTCGAGCACGACGGCGCCACCTACGAGGCGCAGTGGTGGACGCGGAACCAGGAGCCCGGCGGCTCGCCGTGGGGCCCCTGGCAGCTCGCCGGCTGAGCTGGGTCGCGTCAGTCCCAGCCGCAGGCCTCGCCGAGCCAGTCGAAGAACGCCGGCTGCGCCTCCTCGGGCATCGGCAGGTAGACCGGGGGCTGCTCGGCGCCGTCCACCGTGGCCAGGACGGGCACGAACGTGCCGCGCTTGTCCTCGGCCACGGCGTGCGGGTCGCACCGCTGCGGGGTGACGTCGAGGACGACGTCACCCGCGCCGTCCGGCTCCAGGGCCTCGCCGGTCCACGCCGCGGCACCGTCGGCAGGGGCCATGAGCGTGGTGCCGGTGACCCGGTCCAGCCTGACGGCTGGGCCACCGGGCACCGGCTCCACGCGCACGCGCAGCAGCAGCACGAGGTGGTCCCCGCGCTGCTCCGTCCCGAGGTCCGGCAGCACCCGCAGGTCGGCGCCCGACGCGACGAGCCGCCGTGCGCACTCCTGGGTGTGGACGGCGGCGAGACGCCCGTGCGGATCGGTCGCGGTAAGCCCCACCCGCCGCGGCGGTCCCGGTGCGGCGGCCTCGCCGAGCTCCACCGTCACCTGCACCGGCACCCCGCCCGCCGCGCCCGCGTCGGACCCGCCCGGGTCGGGCGCACCCGGGGTGCCCGACGCCGGAGGTGCGGCGTCGCAGTCCACCTCGCCGAGGGTGATCCGCACGTCCCGCGCCCCTCCTGGCCGCAGCGTCGCCGCCGGCGCGGAGCCGTCCGGGCCGCTCGGCCCGAACCCGCTGGCCTCCAGCCGTCCGGACAGGAGCGTGAGCGTCTCGGCGGAGCCGTTGGTCACGTGCAGCTTCGCGGTGCCGTCGGCGTACTGGGTGCGGTCCTGACGGACCTCGACCTGCAGGCTCGAGGCGACGTCGTCGGGCACCGTGGCCGGTGACTCGCCCGGGGTGCACGCCGCCGTCGCGGCCGCGATCGCCACGGCCGCGGCAAGCGCGGCGGCCGCACGGGCGGGGCGACGCCGGATCGTCACACCGACCCCGCGTCGGCGCGGGCCGGGCGGTCGATCACCCGGGACATGACGATCGCCGTGCGCGTCTTGTCCACGCGCGCGCCCACCCGGAACGACTCGACGATGCGTTCCACGTCGGCCATCGAGTCCGCCATGATCTGCACCAGCGCGTCCGCCTCGCCGGTGACGGTGTCGACGCGCACCACCTCGGGGATGGAGCCGAAGTCCCGCTCCAGGGCGGCGGGGGAGATGTTGCCGCGGCAGAACACCTCGACGTAGGCCTCGATGCGCCAGCCGAGCTGCTCGGGGGAGACCCGCACGGTGAAGCCGGAGATCTCGCCGCGGGCCTGCATGCGGTCGACGCGTCGCTTGACCGCGGGTGCCGACAGGCCCACGGCCTCGCCGATCTCCGCGTAGGAGGCGCGCCCGTCGCGCAGCAGCAGGCCCACGATCTTGCGGTTGGTGTCGTCCACAGCCCGTCCTCGGCGTCGATGCGGTGATTTGTTGTGATCAGAGTATCGAATGCTGCAAGAGTGGCCATGGATGCGCAGGATTCGGAACGTTCGGGGCAACGGCTCGCCCCCTACCGTCGCCGCATGACGTTGATCACACCTTCCGCCGCTCCCGCGGCGCCCGCGCCGCTGCCCGAGACCACCGCGACGCACCGCACCGCGACCCCGCGCCACTTCCTCATGTGCCCGCCCGTCCACTTCGACGTGGTCTACGCGATCAACCCCTGGATGGACGTCACCGTCCCCGTCGACGCCGGGTACGCCGTCGTCCAGTGGCAGGCCCTCAAGGCGGCCTACGAGTCCCACGGCCACACGGTCGACGTCATCTCTCCCGTCCCCGGCCTGCCGGACATGGTCTACGCGGCCAACGGCGGCGTCGTCGTCGGCGGCAAGGCCCTCGCCGCACGCTTCACGTTCCCCGAGCGTCAGCCCGAGGGCGTCGCGTACGAGGCATGGCTCCGCGACGCCGGCCCGGCGCGCGGACTGACCAGCCTCGGCCAGGCGGCCGAGCGCAACGAGGGCGAGGGCGACCTGCTGTGGGACGGCGAGGTCATGCTCGCCGGCACCGGCTTCCGCACCACGCGCGGCGCCCACGCCGAGGTCGCGGAGAAGCTCGGTGTCGAGGTCCTCACGCTCGAGCTCGTCGACCCGCGCTTCTACCACCTCGACACGGCGCTGACGGTACTCAGCACCGCCGGCAGCGGGCCCGACGGCGGCCCTCGCGCCGAGATCGCGTACTTCCCGGCGGCCTTCACCCCGGAGTCCCAGGCGGTGCTGCGCGAGCGGTACCCCGATGCCATCGAGGCGAGCGAGGCCGACGCCGCCGTGCTCGGGCTCAACGCCGTCAGCGACGGACGGCACGTGTTCCTCACCGACCGCGCCACCGGCATGCACGCCGCCCTGCGCGCGCGTGGCTTCGAGCCCGTGGGCATCGACCTGTCCGAGCTGCTCAAGGGCGGCGGCTCGGTGAAGTGCTGCACCCTCGAGCTGCGGCCCGCCCCGAGCGCCGCCGTCCCGACCCCCGCGAAGGAGGCCTGAGCATGACCACCGTGGACCTGCTGGACGTCCCCGCCGCCGCCCGCTGGATCGCCGCCCGCGGCCCCGAGCGGATCATCGCCGAGCTCACCGACGCCCTCGCGACCGACTTCCGCCGCTGGCCCGAGCTCGACAAGCGCCCCCGCGTCGCCTCGCACTCCGCCGAGGGCGTCATCGAGCTCATGCCCACCTCCGACGGCGTCACGTACGGCTTCAAGTACGTCAACGGCCACCCGGTGAACCCGTTGCGCGGCTTCCAGACCGTCACCGCGTTCGGCGTGCTCGCCGACGTGCACAACGGTTACCCGACGTTCCTCGCCGAGATGACGCTGCTCACCGCGCTGCGCACGGCCGCGACCTCGGCGCTCGCCGCCCGCGCCCTGGCCCGGCCGGACTCCCGCACGCTCGCGCTGATCGGCACCGGCACGCAGGCGGAGTTCCAGGCGCTCGGCATGCGCTCCGCCCTGGGCATCACCCACGTGCGGGCCTGGGACGTGGACCCCGCCGCGCGCGAGAAGCTCGTGCGCAACGCCCGCAGCCTCGGCTTCGAGGTGCACGAGGCGACCAGCGGCGCCGACGCCGTCCGGGGCGCCGACGTCGTCACCACCTGCACGGCCGACAAGCGCAACGCCACCGTGCTCACCGCCGACATGCTCGCCGACGCCGCACCGGGCGTGCACGTCAACGCCATCGGTGGCGACTGCCCCGGCAAGACCGAGCTCGAGGCGAGCATCCTCACCGCGCCGGGCACCGCCGTCGTCGTCGAGTACGAGCCGCAGACGCGGATCGAGGGCGAGATCCAGCAGCTCCCGCCGGACTCCGAGATCACCGAGCTGTGGCAGATCCTCACCGGTGACGCCCCCGGGCGCACCAGCCCCGACCAGGTCACCGTGTTCGACTCCGTGGGGTTCGCCGTCGAGGACTGGACCGCGCTGCGCTACGTGCACGCGGCGATGCTCGCCGACCCGGAGGCCCGCGGGCTGCTGCAGCAGGTCGACCTGATCGCCGAGCCGACCGACCCCAAGGACCTGTGGTCCCTGGTCTCCGCGGAGGCGCTGCAGCCCCTGGTGTGACGGTGCCGACGGCACGGCCGGGTCAGGTACGGACCGGCCGTGCCGTCGCGACGTCGTCCACGACGTCGACGATGGCCATCAGGTTCGCGATGAGCGCGCCGTAGAGCGGCCAGTACCGGCCCGAGAGGTCTTCGTCGGAGAGGTCGTCCGCCAGGCGGCTGAGGTCGGAGCGCAGCTCCGCGACCGAGGCGTCCGGATCCGCCACCCGGCGTCCGGTCTCGTCGAGCAGCTCGATGAACCGGTCGCGGAACCGGGGGTCCCACTCCTGGGCGTCGTGGTGCGAGCGCCGCACGTGGCGCGCGATGCTCCGCGCCTGCGCCACCCCCTCCTCGAGCCGGACGAGGACGCGCGGGTAGTCGTGGACCTCGTCGTCCGGGTGGTTCCGCCGGCGGGGGTTCCACTGGCCCGCCTCCTGTGCTCCGCGCACCAGCGACCAGGCGTGCTCGACGTCGCCGGAGATCGAGCGGGTGCGCTCGATCCAGTCGTCCTCCTCCTGCGACTCCGTCGACCGGCGCATCTGTTCGGCCATGTCGCTGAGCAGCCGGCCGAGGCGCTGGTCGACGTCGTCGATCTGGTGCTGGGCGCTGCGGTCGTTCAGCGGCGGGAAGACGACGAGGTTGACCAGCACGGCGACGACGACGCCGACGGCGGTGGCGAGGAGCCGGTCCGGCAGGAGGTCGATCGCCTGCTGGTCCGGGACGCCGTAGCCCGAGGTGATGACGAACAAGATGGTGGTCGCGACGGTGATCCCCTCGTCCCGCACCGCCTTGACCCGCCCCAGGACGAGGCCGACCAAGATCGCCAGCCCGAACGACCAGACGGTCGCCGCGAAGAGCTCGACGACGACGAACGAGACCAGGATGCCCGCTGCGACGGCGACGACGGTCTGGGCGCCGCGCCAGACGGTCCGGTACACCGTGGCGTGCACGGTGAGCAGCGCCATCCAGGGCGCCAGGAACGCCTGCTCCAGGCCGAGCACCATCTCGGCGAGCGCCCACGCGACCGTGGCGGCCACCGCCGACTTGAGCATCTGGAGGGCGTCGGTCTGGTGCGCGGGCGACGCCCACCACGTGACGAGGCGGGACCAGGGGCGGGGACGGGCGGTGGGCGGCACACGACCAGTCAACCCGAATGTGCACCGCGGTTCTCGTCGACGGTGCGGCGGCCCGGGCGCCGCCACCGCTGGGCCGACTTGCCCTCCCCCTGCGTTGCCCTGCGATCATGGGCCGGCGCGGGGTAGGGACCGCACGGGATGCGCCGGTCGGCCGGCAGAGAGCGAGGTCGCGTGAGCGCGTCAGGGAGTGGTCGGGAGCGTGCTCCCGACGACGGTTCGGCCCCGCGGAGCGATCCTGCCGTCGACGACGCCGTCCAGCGCCTGCGTGCCGTGGCCGCGGCTGCCGGGCACGCCGACGGCCCCGGCGCCGCCGGATCGGCCGACCCCGATATCGTCCGCACGGCGCTGGCGACCCTGCCGCACGAGGATCAGCAGCTCCTGTGGTCACAGCACGTGCTGGGCCGGGGCATCGACGTGGTCGCCCGCGAGCTGGGCCTCCACGTGCGCGCGGCGAAGCGTCGCCTGCGGTCCGCGGAGGACCGCCTCGGCCGCGCGCTCTCCGCCGCTCACGCGCGCACCCCGGGCCGCCAGACGTGCATGGAGACGCGCGGCGCGCTCCACGACTACGTCACCCACCGGCTCGGCGCCGGGCGTCGCCAGTCGCTCGAGGACCACCTGTTCGGCTGTGCCGGGTGCATGCGCGCGTTCATCGACGTGCGCCACGCCGCGTGGGCGCTGCGGGACACGGCGCCGCTGCTCGCCGGAGGCCTCGCCGTCGCGGGCGCGGCCGGGCCGGTCGTCATCGGTGCGGCCGGCGCCGCCACGGCGCACACCGGGCTGCTGGGCTGGCTCGGACCGGTCGGGGCGGCGCTCGCGGCCGCGGGGGACTGGGTCGCCCGTGCCCTGCGGCAGCTGTTCGGCCGCCCCGTCGCGGTGACCGCCGGCGTCGGTGTCGCCGCGGTGGCCGTGGCCGCGGTCGCGCTCGTGGGTGGGATCCCGGGCGGCGGTGCCCAGGACCTCCCACCGCCGGCGGTCGCGGGCCCCGCCCAGGCGTCCGACCCTCCGCAGGAACCGGTGGTCGAGGAGGCGTCCCCGACGCCCACGCCCGATCCCGTCCCGGAGCCCTCGGCGTCGGGCACGCCGCAGCCCACGCCGTCGGCCGAGCCCGAACCCGAACCCGGACCGACGGTGGAGCCGCAGCCTCAGACCGTCTGGGAACCCGAGCCGGAGGCGACGCCGGCCGCCGAACCGACGCGGGAGCCCGACCCGGACCCGACGACGGCGCCGGCCGTCGAACCGACGCGGGAGCCCGAGGCGGGAGATCCCGACCCCGTGGAGCCCGAGCCGACGACGGCGCCCACGAGTCCACCGCCGTCGGCGTCCCCGTCGCCGGTCCCGTCATCGCCACCGCCCGTCGAGCCGGAGCCCGAGGTGCGCACGCTGACGCTCACGGTCGAGGGCATCGGGTGGTTCCGCGTGGTCGCGACCGACGGTGCGGAGATCGTCGCGGTCGAGACGGTCGAGGGCTACACCAAGGCCGAGTTCGGCTGGAACGACCACTGGCGTGTGTGGACGGCGAACGCCAAGCGCGGCACCGTCGAGGTGACCGTGCGTGGTCCGGAGGGCTCGGCGCCGGGTGCGGTCCTGCGGCGCTGGGACCACGGCTGACGTCCTCCCTCACGGGGTGGGGCACTACCTCGCGCTGGCGGGTACTACCTCGCGCTGGCGGGTATTACCTCGCGCTCGAGGAGGACCAGCACCTCGTAGTGGTCCGTCTGCGGGAACATGTCGAGCAGCACGGCGCGTCGCGGCCGCAGCGACGGCATCTCGGCCAGGTCGCGGGCCAGCGTCGTCGCGTGGCAGCTCGAGTACAGCACGTGCTGCGCGTTCGAGGCCTCCAACCGCCGCGCCAGGTCCGTCCCGATCCCGCGCCGCGGCGGGTTGACGACCACCAGCTCCGGGTCCGCGTCCGTCCCGAGCGCGAACCCGGTCGCGTCGCCCGCGGCGAACCGCACGTCCGCCATCGCGTCGCGCCACCACGCGGCGTCCTGCCCGCCGACGACGGCGTCCGGCGGCAGCGCGGCCAGCTCGCCCGCCGTCGTCGTCGCCGACGCCACGGCCTCCGCCGAGATCTCGATGCCGGTCACGGACCGGCCCGGTGCCGCGCAGTGCAGCGCGAAGCCGCCGACGCCGCAGTACAGGTCCCAGAGAGACCCCGGGTCGACCTCGTCGACCCACTGGCGGGCCTGCCGGTACAGGGCCGCGGCCACCTCGGTGTTGGTCTGGAAGAAGCTCTGCGGGCGCAGGTGCAGGGTCACGCCGTCGACACCCATGGGCAGCGTCTCGCGGTCGGTGAGGACGATCTCCTGCTCGCCCTCGAGCACCGCGGCGTGCACGGGCTGGACGTTGACGCTGAGCACCGCCAGGCCGGGGAGCGCGGCCTGCAGCCAGGGGAGGTGCTTGCGGATCCGGGCGACGGCCTCGGTGGAGCGCAGCACGAGGCGGACCATCAGCTCGCCGTCGGGGGAGAGGGTCACCAGCACGTGCTTGAGCTCGCCGCGCCGGGCGGCGTCGCGCGGGGTGACCTTGCGGCGGCGGCGCGCGGCGTCGGGCGCGCCACCGTCCTGCGCCGCGGGCGAGAGGTCGTAGGGCTGGAGCAGTGCGCGGGTGACCAGCTCGGCCAACGGGCCGAACGCCGCCTGCAGGGCCGGCGGGTAGAGGCCGCAGTCCGTGAGGTCCACGCTCTGCCCGGCGAACGGTCCCGGCGGGCCCACGATCCCGAGCACCGGCTCCTCGACCGTGCCGGTGACCACCATCTTGGCCTTGTTGCGGAAGCCGCTCTCGGCCCCGGTGACGGCCGGGAGCCACGTGACGTCGTCGTACGCCGCGAGCAGCTCACGGACGTGCGCCTCCTTGCCGGCCACCTGTGTGGGGCGGTCGAGCTGGATCAGGGTGCACGAACGGCACCGGCCGGCGTCGTAGTGGGGGCACTGCACCGGACCATTGTCCCGCGGGTCAGCCCGGGAACTGCTCGGCGATCGACCGGACCTTCGTCACGTACGCGTCCTGGTCGATGTCGGGGATGTTGGTGGCGCGCGGGATCAGGCCGACGGCGCCGTCGATGCCCTCGCGCAGGATGTCGGCGTGCCCGGCGTGCCGGCTCAGGTCGTAGATGACATGCACGACGATCCGCTCCAGCGTGACGTCACCCCGCTCGCCCCACCACGGCACGCGGCCCGGCGCGTCCAGGGGCAGCTCGGTGATGGTGGCGTCCGCGAACTCCGCGACGCGACGGTACAGGTCGAGGATCTGCTCGGCGGACTCGTCGGCCGTCGCGTAGAAGTCCGCGTTCGGGTCGTCCTCGAGCAGGGCGTCCGAGGGCACCTCGTGCGGCGTCGGCCAGGGCCGTCCGAAGACCTCGCCGAAGTAGCCGGACTCGATGCTGGCGGCGTGCTTGACCAGGCCCAGCAGGTTGGTCCCGGTGGGCGTGCGCGGCATCCGCAGCTCCCGTTCCGAGAGGCCCGCCGTCTTCCACAGGAGCGACTCGCGGACCTCGTGCAGGTAGTGCAGCAGCATCTGCTTCGTGTCGGGCAGCGTGTTCACGCAGGGCTCCTTCGCCGTGTCGGGGATCGAGGGGTCAGACGGCCAGCAGGCCGCGGCGGGTGGCCACGGCGACGGCCTCCGCCCGGCCCGAGACCCCGAGCTTGGCGAGGACGTTGGACACGTGGACGCTGACCGTCTTGGTCGAGATGTAGAGCTGTTCGCCGATCTGCCGGTTCGACAGGCCCTGGGCCACGAGGGTGAGGACCTGCTCCTCCCGCTCCGTGAGCGTCGAGGACTCCCGGCGCGCGCCCGGGACGGCGAGGCGGGCGCGCCGGGTCCAGGCGAGCACGGTGTCGGTCAGGGGCCGGGCACCCATCTCCTGCGCCTCGTGCAGGGCCTCGGCGGCCTCCAGCTCGGCAGCCGACCGGTCTCCGACGGCTCGCAACGCCTGCGCCCAGCGGAACCGCGACCGCGCGGTCTCGTACCGGTAGCCGTACGAGAACTCGCGCACCGCGGCCTCCCAGAGGGCGGGATCGGCGGGCGTCCCGTCGGTGGCGGCGGCGAGCCGTGCGTGCTCGGCCTCGGCGCGCCGGAGCCACGCGCGGCCCTCGGGCCCGAGCACGCCGCCGCGCGGGCGCCCCCGCTCAGCGGTCTCGCGGGCCACGGCGAGCAGCGCGTCGCCGGCCTCCCGGCGCTCCGCCTGCTGTGCATCGGCGGGGCCGACGGCGGCCTCCTCCGCGGCGTCGGCCAGGGCGGCCAGGGCGAGCGCGGAGATCCAGATACGCCCGAGGAAGTAGGTGCTCCACACGGCGCCGAGGTGCGCGACGACGGCCTCGGCGAGGTCGACCGCCTCGTCGTACCGGCCGGCGTACGTCAGGGCGTCGATGCGGCAGCCGCCGGAGATCAGGGCGACGAACCCGTCGACGTCCCAGTCCTTCTGCAGGGCCGCGGTCCGCTCCAGGACCCGCTCGTCGCCGCGGGCGACCGCGGCGTACAGGCCCGCGCTCTCCAGGACCATGGCCTCCAGCGCGGGGACGCCGTCGCGCCGCGGGGCCTCGGTGAGGTCCCCGCGCACGTAACGCAGCAGCTCGGCGATCATGCGCATCGAGATGCCGGTGGAGCTGCGGGTCGTGCCCGTCTCCTCCGCTCGCGCCAGTCCCTGGCGCAGCAGCTCCTGCGCGTCGTCCAGGCGGCCCGCGTAGTACCAGGTCGTGGCGAGGTTGTACCGGCAGCGCATCTCCGCGGCGAGGCTGCCGGCGTCGATCGCGCGGTGCATCGCCGACTCGATGAGCCGGGCCGCCGTCTCCGGGTCGCCCACCTCGATCACGGCGAGGGAGGCGAGCGCGTCGGCCTCCGCCTGGGGAGCGCGTGCCCGGTGGGCCACGTCGACCGCCCGTTCCAGGAAGTCACGGGCCGCGTCGTCGGCGTCGCGGTTCATCTCGATCCGGCCGCGGACGGCGAGGGTGGCGGCGAGGTCCTCCGTCGGCTCCGCCGGGAGGGCCGCGAGCGCGAGGTCGGTCTGGCGGGTCGCCTCGGTCATGTCCTCCTCGACATCGAGCAGGTAGCGGGCCAGCACGTGCCGCAGGCTCGCCTGGCGTCGCCGGTCGGCGTCGAGCGACTCGACCGTGCGGCGCGTGAGCTGGACGGCGCGCTGGGGCTGACCGTTGCGCGAGGCGGCCGCCGCCGCGTCGAGCGCGACCTCGACCCGGTCGACACCGACACGTGCGACGGCGTCGGGCACGGAGTCCCAGAGCGAGAGCACCTGCTCGAGGTGCCGGAGCTCCTCCGTCGGTGCGAGCAGGTCCCGGGCGCGGACGGCGGCGTCGTAGGACGCGGCGAGCGCCGTCGGCAGGTCGTGGCCCTGCTGGGCGTGGTGCGCGCGCTCCGCGGCCGAGCCGAGGTCCGCGGAGTCGAGCAGCGCCGCGAGGTAGGACAGGTGCATGGCGGTGCGCTCGCCGGGCAGGAGGTCGAGGTAGAGGGCCTCGGCGAGCAGGGCGTGCCGGAACGCCAGGTGAGCGCCCTCGACGGCGAGGACCTGGTGGGTGACGGCGTCGCGCAGGGCCGTCGCGGTGGTGGCGGCGTCGAGCCCGGGCGTGCGCTCGGCCGCAGCGCGCAGCAGGTCCTCGCGCACCTGGCGACCGGCGACCGAGGCGAGCCGCACGAGCTGCTGCACCCCCGGGTCGAGGTGCTGCATGCGGGCGTGCAGGACGTCGGCGAGCGACCACGGCAGCATCCCGGAGGCGAGGCCGGCGGCGACCAGCTCCTCCGCGAAGAACGCGTTGCCCTCCGAGCGTCGCAGCACCTCCGTGAAGTCGGCCTCGGGCAGCGGGCCGTCGTTGAGGGCGGTGGTGAACTCGCGCAGCTCACCGGCCGTGAAGGGATCGAGCTCGACGTGGTCCACCCGTTCGGACCGGTGCAGCTCGGCCAGCAGCGGCCGCAGGGGGTGGCGGCGGTCGACGTCGTCGCTGCGGTACGTGAGCACGAGCAGCAGGTGCTCCGTGCGCAGTCGCGTCACGAGGAAGCGCAGCACGTCACGGGTCGAGGGGTCGGCCCAGTGCAGGTCCTCGACCACCAGCACGAGCGGCGCACCGGGCCTGCCGGCCGCCGCGAGGGTGCTCGCGAGCCCGTCGAGCAGCGGCAGACGTTCCGCGTGCTGGTCGTCCTGGGCGGTCCGGGGACCGGCCGGGTCGAGGAGCCGGGCGAGCGCGGGACGCTCGGCGATCAGCTCGGCCACGCAGGAGGCCACGTCGTCGTCCGTCCCGGTGGGCCGCTGGAGGTGGCCCAGCGCCTCGGTGAACGGCAGGTACGGGATGCCGATCTCGCCGAGGTCGACGCAGTGGGCGACGACGACGCGTCCACCCGTCTGCGCTGCCTGCGTGGCGAGGTGGGTCACCAGCCGTGTCTTGCCCACGCCCGCGTCGCCACCCACGAGGAGCACTCCCGGTTCACCGGCGGCCGCGCGGTCGAAGGACCGACGAAACCCGGCGACCTGGTGCTCTCGAGCGATGAGAGGGATCTGAGACGACCGGCGCACCCTCGCATCGTCCCACCCGCTACCGACAACGGCCGAGGGTAATTCGGCCGGGACCGCAGCCCGGTCCGCCGTCGTCGTCGGGCCTGGGATCACGCCGCGCGGTGGGTGCGGTCGGTCGTGGGACGGAGCGCGGCGAGGCCGGCCTCGATCTCCGCGACCCGGCGAGCCATGCGGGCGTCCCAGGCGGCGCGGTCGGTGCGGTCCGCCACGGTGTCGATCGTGTCGGCCAGGCGGTCGACGGCCTCGCGCGCTCGCGCTGCCAGCTCGGGGCGCCGGGCCTGCGCCCTGGTGGCGCGATACGCGCGCCACCGGGCCCAGAAGGACGGCGCGCCGAACGACTGCGCCGCACGCTCGCGTCGGTAGGCCAGCTCTGCCTCGAAGGCAGGTCCCTGCAGGTTCATGATGTTCCCCTCGCCGTGCGCCGGTCGTTCCGGCATGACTCCACACTCGTGCTGAGGTGGGGTCCGGCGGATCGGCCGGTCGCCCAGTCCTGCACGGCGGGGGTACCTCAGACGCGAGCCGCACGACGGCTGAGGTCGCCTGAGGTGCCTCAGCGCACGGCGGCCCAGGCCTCGATCTCGACGAGCTGGTCCGGGTACCCGAGCACGGTGACCCCGAGCAGGGTGCTCGGCACGGCGTGCTCGGCGAACCGGGCCTCGACCACGTGCCAGGCGGTGTGGAGGTCGCGCCGGTCGGTGGTGGCGACGAGCACGCGGGTGCCGAGCACGTCGGTGAGGGCGGCTCCGGCAGCGTCCAGCGCGGTGACGAGGTTGTCGAGGCAGCGGGCGGTCTGGGCGGCGACGTCGCCCGGGGCGACCGTCCGCCCGTCGGCGTCGAGCGGGCAGGCGCCGGCGAGCTGGACGGGCCGGTGGCCGGCGGCGGCCGTCGCGGCGTAGGCGTACGGGGCGGTCGGCGCGAGGCCGGGGACGTCGAGCAGCTGAACGGTCATGTCGGCACGCTAGATCGGCGTCGTCGGCGGCGTCACGGAGATACCGCCGCTGTCGCGTGCTTCGTTCGGCAGTTCGCGCTCCGTTCGGTCGTTCGAACTGCCGAACGGAGCTGAAGCTGCCGAACGAAGCGGTGAAGTCATCCGATCAGACGACGGCGGCCCCGCCGCCCCGGGATCTACCCGGGCGACGGGGCCGCCGCACTCTCGTCCGGTCGGTCAGTCGCGGTGCCTGAACACCGTGACCTTCACCGGCGTCTCGACGATCGTGGTGCCGGGCACCTCGTCCGCCACGAGCTCGGTGTGCACCACGCCCTTGCCCGGCCGCTTGGCCTCGAGCGTCACGTCGTACGTGAGGCTGCCGCCGGGGGTCGGGTCGGTCGAGGTGACCACCTGGGTGTTGCCGTCCGGCAGCTCCGCCACCATGTCGCCCGCGCCGGCGGCGTTCTCCGCCCCGACGAGGAAGTCCATCCCCGGGGAGGCCATCGGCTCGGCGTAGTCGAACGTGATGTCCTGCTCACCGTTGGTGCCGATCCACACCTGGAACGACCGCGCGTCCTGGGTGCCCCAGACGTACATGTCCCACTGGACCACGAGCCAGCTGTTCACCCCGTCGCTCAGGCTGCCGATCCGCACGCCCTCGGCCGCGGTGCCGTCGCCGGCCTCGCTGTTGAGGTCCGTCCAGAACGGCGCGAGCACCGAGTTGGGGCGGGCCGACGAGGCGCCGCCCGGCAGGTCGCAGCAGTTGTTGTCCTCCGACGTCCCGCCGCCGGCCACCAGGTAGCCGTTGGAGTCGACGCCGAGCGACGTGTACGTGCGGCCGTTGTACTCGTAGGCCGGTACGTCGTAGGTCGTCAGCGTCTCGTCCCCGAAGGCCTCCGGCGAGATGCCGAAGCTCTCGAGGTCGAGGAACCCGGAGGCGTCGAGCGTGTCGACGCTCGGCACGCCGAGCTCGGCGGCCGCGAGGGTCGCCGTCTCCGTGTGCTTGCCCCGCAGCGCCCGTTCACCGGTGGTGGTCGCCGACACCGACTGCTCGTTGAACGACTCGTTGGTCGCCGTCACCGTGCAGGTCACGTCGTCCTTGAAGTGGATCGACTCCTCCTCGCAGGACTGCGTCAGCGCCACGTTCCCCTGGGTGGGCACGAACGCCACCGGGATGTGGCCGTCGCCCCGCTGGGTGCGGAACGTGATCTCGGCGAACTTCTGCTCGCCGCTGGCCGAGGTGTCCGTGATGGTGATGTCGAAGTCCACGCTCTTGCCCGGTCGCACGGTCGCGATCCGCGGGCTGAACGAGATCTTCGTGCCCCGGGGCGTGTCCGCCGTCGGGCGCACCACGAGCGTGCGGCCCGAGGTGTTCTCGAGCGTGCGGGTGGTGGTCAGCCGACCGGGCAGGGTCGGTGCGTTGATCGACGGGATGTTGAGGTCCACGGCGTGCACCGGGTCCGTGGTCAGCGCCGCGAAGTTCTCCGTGGTGTCGCTGATCGTGAACGGCGGTGTCAGCGCCTCGCCGACGTCGACGCGCCCCGCACCCATGTCGAACGGGTCGGCCGGGGTGGTCAGGTCCTCCTTGACGACGTCGGTGGTCGACTGCGTCATGATGGCGGACTTGATCTGGCCGGGCGTCCAGTCCGGGTTCGCCGCCTGGAGCAGCAGACCCACGCCGGCGACGTGCGGCGACGACATCGAGGTGCCGTTGATCGCCTGGTAGTACTGATCGGACGGGCCGCTCTCCGGAACCTCCGGCGTCGGCGTCATGGCCGCGAGGATCTGCACGCCGGGCGCGGTGATGTCCGGCTTGATGAACGGTCCGGCCGGGCCGCGGGAGGAGAACGCCGCGATGACGTCGCCCTGTCCCTCGGACGGCGCGCCGTCCGTGAACGTCCCCGTCACGCCGGAGTGCTCACCGAACCACGCCATCATCTCGGTGCCGTCTGCGAGGTGCAGCGCCGGCAGGTAGTGGTTGTCGGTGGCCACGTCGGCGAGCGTGGGGTTGTAGAGGACCATGCCGGCGGCGTCGCCCTCCAGCACGTTGTAGCCCTTGAGCACGCGGGCGTTCTGACCGCGCTCGCAGAGCACGATCATGCCCTCGAAGGTGCCCTCGGGTGCCGGCTCGAGGCACATCGGGTCGGAGTAGGGCGGCTCGGAGGCGTGCACGACCGGCAGCGGCTCCTCGACCCCCTCCACGATGGAGGCCCCGTCGGCGGTGAACGTGGAACCGTCGTCCGCGGTCAGCGTGAGCGTCGAGCTGAACTCGCGCGTCTGCGTGGAGGCGGCGACCGTGGTGACCCACGGGCTCACGTGGTTCGACGTCGCCGCGGCAGGGCCGGAGTTGCCCGCGGACGCCGCGACGAAGATGCCGGCGTCGTAGGCGTTGAGGAACGCGATCTCGATCGGGTCGGTGACGGTGCTGCCGCCGGAGATCGAGTAGTTGATCGCGTCGACGTCGTCGACGATCGCCTGCTGCACCGCGGCCACCAGGTCGGAGGTGTAGCCGCCGCCCGGGCCGAGCGCCTTGTACTCGATGATCTTCGCGCCGGGGGCGACGCCCTGGATCCGCTCGAGCTCGGGCCCGATGGTCTGGACGTCCTCGACGACGTTGCCCGCCGTGGTGCCGGAGGTGTGCGAGCCGTGGCCCTCGGCGTCCCGGGCGGTGCCCTCGTACAGGTACCCCTCCGGGTCGAGCAGGTCGTACAGCTCGGTGAACGAGTACCCGCCGATGAGCTTGTCGTTGCACTCGAACGGGTCGACCGCGGCGGTCAGCGGGTTGTCGCCGTAGTTGCAGGCCACCGGCGGGCCGTCGTACGGGCTGAGGTTGCCGTCGTCGGCGAACGACGGGTGCTCCGGCCACAGCCCGGTGTCGATGTTGCCGAGCACCAGGCCGTCGCCGGCCTCGGAGGTGGTGCCCAGCTCGGAGTAGGCCGCGGGCGCGTCGATGAAGTCGGTGCTGGAGTCGGTCAGCGGCTTCTCGAGGGTGTTCTCCTGCACGGCGACGACGCCGGGCACGTCGAGCAGCGCCGGGATGTCGTCGCCGGGGACGAGCGCCGCGATGCCGCCGTAGACCACGTCGAAGGTGTCCACGACCTCGGTGGCGGGGACGGCGTCGGTGACGTCGGCGGTGATCGAGCGTTCCTGCTTCTTGACGTATCCGCGATAGCGCTTCTCCGCGGGCGCGTCCTCGGTCAGCGGCTCGCCGGTCACGGCCGGGCTGGTGGCGTCGTACTCCGGGATGGAGCCGTCGTAGGAGGCCACGGCGTCGTAGTCGTACTTGACCAGGACGGGGACCTTCTTGCTCGAGCTCAGCGAGAGCAGCTTCTTCGGCGTCTCGACGAGCGCGCTGGTCGGCGCCTTGGGGCCGTCCTCCCGCGACGTCGCGGTCGGTTGCGACTCGGTGAGGCTCAGGTCGTCCGGGTCCGCCGGCGCAGCGCCGGCTCCCGTGGCGGTGAGGGAGGTGATGACCAGCGCGGCGCCGGAGGTGATGGCGGCGAGCCGGGTTCTGGACTGGTGCTTCCGTAAGCGCATGTGAGCGCACCCTTCGTCTCGGTCCGTAACGAGACTCCCGACCCGGGGACCACCTCGTCGTGGCCCTTCCGTCGCCGGAGGTCCCTCGCAAGATAGCCCTTCTGTGATGCAGGCAACATTCGGGCGTGTGACGGGCGTGTGACGCGGCCCAGCAGGCATCCGGGCAATACGGGCAAAGACCTCAGGATGCACGGGCAATCAGAATCACGCACCATAGGGCGCATGTTGTGGTGGGGGGCTGTCCTGGTCGTGCTCGGCGTCGCGCTGGCCGCAAGGTCGGTGTGGACGGCGCGGCGCGGCTCGACGGGCGCGCACGGGCTGCTCATCGCCGTCGGTGTCGGTCTCGTCTTCTGGGGGCTCGTGCTCGGCGTCGTCGCGGCCGTGCGGGCGTGACCCCGACGGCGCAGGCCGAGCGCCCTGACGAACCTGACGGCGCCTTCCCTCGGGCTGCCCGCCCCCGTCGGTAGGGTGCGCTCATGGTCGCCCGCTACGCCGCCGCCGTGCTCGTCTGCGGTTCCGCCATCCTCCTGTTCGCCGTGCACGTCCGTCCGCTGGGCTACGTGCCCCTCGTGGCTGGCGTCCTGCTCGGGCTGCTGGTGGACCGGGCGCTGGGCAAGCACCTCGCGCTCATCGCGGCGGGCATGGCGATCGTGTCGGCCATCCCTCTCGCGGCAGACCTCTCGAACGCCGGGATGACGCGGTTCACCGTCGCGCTCTCGCTGGCCGTGCTGGTGCCGTGGGCGCTGTCCCGGTTCGTCCTGCGGGACGACGACGGCGCGGGTGCGGTGCGCTTCCCCGTCGCCACGGGACGGCGCTGGACCAGAGGGCAGTGGATCTACCTCGCGGCCGTGGTGGTCATCGGCTACCTGATCCTGCCGCCGTACTTCCTCGGGTCCGGGGCGTACCTCAACTGGCCGTCGCTGGAGGGCGACACCGACATCGCGCGGCTGTTCGTCGGCGTGAACGCCGTCGGGCTGTGGGACGAACTGTTCTTCATCTGCGTCGTGTTCGCCCTGCTGTGCCGGCACTTCCCGGTGCAGGCCGCCAACGTGCTGCAGGCGATGGTGTTCGTGTCGTTCCTGTGGGAGCTCGGCTACCGCGAGTGGGGGCCGGCGCTGACGATCCCGTTCGCGCTGGTGCAGGGCTGGATCTTCGCGCGATACAAGTCGCTCTCCTACGTGGTGGCCGTGCACCTGCTCTTCGACGCGGTCGTCTTCGGGGTGCTGGTCCACGGCCACCACCCGGAGCTGCTGGACGTCTTCGTCACCGCTCCCTGACGCACGAGCGTCTCTGTCCGTCCGGAATCAGGCCGTGATTCTGGACGGACAGAGACGCTCGTGGTGCGGGCAGCGGGTCAGGAGGCGGGCTGCCAGGGACCGCGGGACGAGGCGCCCGGTGCCTGATTGCGCGTCCACCACCTCGCCTCGTACCGCCTGCCGTCGTGCACGACGACGTCACCGGCGTCGAAGATGCGCGACGGCGTCCAGACGGCGGTGCCGTCCTCGGCCGTCGCGATCTCCTGCCACGGGCCGTGCACCGAGGTGCCCGGTGCCTGGTTCCTGGTCCACCAGGTGGCCTCGAAGACGGCGCTGTCGTGCGTCACCCGGTCCCCCTCGTCGTAGACGGTGTCGGCCTCCCAGCTCTCCGGGGCGGGCTCGGCCGCCCGGGCCGTGAGCCACTGCTCGGGGCCGGTCGGATGGTCGACGACCCGGGTCTCGCCGATGCAGCCGTTCCACCCGTTGGTCGCGCGGTCGTCGACCCAGTCGGTGCCGAACAGCCACGGCATACCCTCGTTCAGGCTGTGGCCGAGCGTGTCGGTGGCGTTGCGCAGCACCGGGGCGCCGTCGACGTACATCGTGGTCGCCCGGTCGGTCGGGTCGTTGACCAGCGCCACGTGCACCCACCGGTCGAGGATGATCTCGCCGGACCACGAGGTGCGGTCACCCTTGGTGGTCTCGACCGGGACCTCGGTCCACTGGAGCTCGCGGAGGTTCGACAGCCCGAGCGCGACCGGCGACGCCGTGTAGTCCCAGCGCGACCACGGCATGCCCGGCAGGGTGGAGCGGTTGCCGGAGCGGGTGATGGCCTTCATCCAGGCGTTCGAGCCTTCGGTGAAGCTCTCGTCGATCTTGAGGAAGGTCTCGATCGTGTAGCCGTCGGCGAGCTCCGCGTCGTTCACCGCGGCGTCGGCCTCCGTGCGCAGGTAGCTGAGTCGCCCGCTGGTCCGATCGGCGTTCGCGAAGCAGACCGCTGCGCCGTCGGACGACAAGGGAGCGGCGTCGTGCGAGACCACGACGTCGGCGGGCTCGGCGTCGGTCGACCCGCTCTCCTCCGAGCTTGCCCGGACGAGGTCCGCGCCGCTGACGATGTCCGGGACGACGGTCCCGGCGTCGACCACGCCTTCCAGGCCGCCGAAGCGCCAGTGCGCGAGCGTGCCGTCCACCTGCGGGTAGTCGTCGCGCGAGGCCGGGGGTTCAGTGGTGATCGGGTCGGGGCCCTCGAAGCCCTCCAGCAGGAGGTCCCGGGCTCGCTGGGAGAGCGAGGGCTGGTGCGCCTCTCCGGCGGTGAAGCCCGGGGCGAACCCGTCGAACCGCTCGGAGAAGTCGATGTCGATCGTGTACTGCTGGTGCTCTCCGGTGAGGAACGGCTGGTCGTACGCGGTGAGCACGGCTGGGTCCTTGGCCACGACCCACGGCGAGGCCGTCTGGACCTCGATGCGGTCGTGCGTCAGGTCGAACTCGAACAGCCCGAGGTAGCCGTTCCCACCGTCGTACGCCATCTGGTAGTCGATGAGCACCTGGGTGACGGTGTTGCCGGCGTCGTTGGTGCGCGTCTGCTTCGTGGCGCCGTGGGAGTGGCCGTTGAGCGTGAGGAAGATCTGGTCGTTGGACCGGACGAGGTCGTTCCAGAGCTTCTCGCCGTAGGGGGTGTCCTCCGGCGAGGTGGCGTCGCTGCCGATGGCGAGCATCGAGTGCGTGGTCAGCACGACGGGCACGTCGGGGTGCTCGGCCATGACCTGGTCGGCCCACGCGATCGTCTGGTCGGAGGCGCGCCATGTCAGGGCGAGCACCATGAACTCCTGGCCCTCGGCCTCGAAGACGTGGTACTGGTTCATGCCGGTCGGGTCCGAGCCGCCGTACGTGGACTGGGACGCGGCCCGCTCCGGGCCGAACCACTTCAGGAACGGCTCGGCCCCGAGGTCGTAGTCGACGTCCGTGAGCTGGTCGCTCGAGTTCAGCACGTCGTGGTTGCCGGGCAGGACGGAGTACGGCACGCCTCCCTCCTCGAGCGCGGACATCGCGCGGTCCGCGACCTCCCACTCGCCGGTGACCCCGGCGCGGTCCACGACGTCGCCCAGGTGGGTGACGAACGGAATGTCGAGGTCGTCGGCGTGCTCCGCGAGCCATGCGGTCTGCGTGTGGAACGGGTCGTCGCCGTAGCGGGGCACGAACTGGTCCGTCGCGTACCGCGAGTAGAACTGGGTGTCGGGCAGGACGGCGAGGGTGAAGCGCGAGGCGAGCTCGTCGTCGGGCGCGGTGGTCGCCGCCGTCGTCGAGGCGGGGGTCGGCGCGGCGCCGGCAGGACCGCCGACGGCCAGCACTCCGGCGGTCAGCAGACCGCTCAGGGCCGTGACGGCACCGACCCGGGCTGGGCGCCCTTGAGGCATGAGAGGCACGCGAGTCTCCGATCGGGTGGGACGCGCCCGGACGGGCGCGTCCCCACGATGGGAGGTTCGGCGCAACGTCCGGCCAACGACGGGTGGTGACGCGTGAAACCTTGCGTGAACCACCTGGTGCCGGGCCTGCGACGGGGGAGCGCCGCACCGCATCGGCGGCCCGGACCGTCCGGCCTCACAGCCCGTCGAGGAGCTCCTGCATGCGGCCGATCTCGGCGAGCTGACCGGCGCCGATGTCGTTCGCGAGCTCGTGGGCGCGCTCGTCGACGCCCTCGGTCATCACCGTGGTCGACATCGTGATCGCGCCCTCGTGGTGCTGGATCATGCCGGCGAGGTAGAGCTCGTCGAACTCCGCACCGGAAGCCTGCTCCAGCTCGGTCAGCTGCGCCTCGCTGAGCATGCCGGGCATGCCGTCGTGGTCGTGGCCGGCGTCGGGCTGCCGGGGGCCGGATCCGTCCCCCTCCTCGACCTCGACGGGGACGGGCAGGTCGCGTTCCTGCAGCCAGGCCGCCATCCCGTGGATCTCGGCGCCCTGGGTGTCGTAGATCCGGCTGGCGAGCGAGCGGACGGCCGGGTCCTGCGCGCGGTCGGGCGCCAGCTCGGACATGTCGAGGGCCTGGCGGTGGTGCAGGATCATCCCGGTCACGAAGTCGGCGTCGGCCTGGTTCCACTCCGGGCTGCGGTCGCGCGCCTCGTAGTCCTCGGGCTGGACGGTGGTGTTGTCCTCGCCGGGACGGCCCGGCTGGACGACGACGCTCGACGGCGGGACGGCGTCGTCGGCGGGGTCGTCGGCGGTGCACGCGGCGACGGGCGCGGCGAGCACGAGAGTGACGGCCAGGACCGCGACCCGTGGCGGGCGCCGTCGTCGGGCACGCTGGACGAGCCTGGGCGGAGGCTGGAGGTCCACTGTCACCATCCCGTTAATTCTCGGCGCTTCGCCTGGTGACTCACGTCACATCAGGCCAGAGTGGGGTGACACTACCAAGGAGGTGTGACGCCAGTGCGTCAACTGACAACGATGCAGCGACGCCGAGCGCTGGGTGCCGGGGCGATGACCGGACTCCTGGCGCTCGGCTCGTTCGCCGTCGCGGCACCGGGCTCGGCCGAACCGAGCGACGGGTCGGAGCTGCCCGCCCAGAGCATCGCCGCTCTGGACGACTCCAGCGCTCCGGCCTCCCTCACCGACCCGGGCACGACGGACTCGCTCAACATGGAGCTGCTCGCCAACATCCCGAAGAACGGTGCCTTCGCGTCCGAGGGCTCCTACAGCTCCGACCTGGCGTTCCAGGGGGACTACGCGTTCGCCGGGAACTACGACGGCTTCACGGTGTACGACATCAGCGACCCGGAGAGCCCGGAGCAGGCCGCGCAGGTCGTGTGCCCCGGATCCCAGAACGACGTCTCCGTCTACGGCGACCTCCTCGTGCTGTCCACCGACTCCTGGCGCACGGACGACTCCTGCTCGAGCTCGTCGATCTACCCCGTCGGCGTCGACTACTGGGAGGGCCTGAAGATCTTCGACATCTCCGACCCGACCGACCCGCAGTACGTCTCCGCCGTCGAGACCAAGTGCGGCTCGCACACCCACTCCCTCGCGCCGACGAAGAATGGCAAGACGCTCTACGTCTACGTCTCGTCGTACTCGCCGAACGCGCTGCTCTCCGGGTGCCAGCCGCCGCACGACAAGATCTCCGTGGTGAAGATCCCGACCAAGACCCCGGCGGACGCGGCCGTCGTGTCCGAGCCGGTCCTCTTCCCCGAGGGCGGCTACACCAACACCTCCGGCTGCCACGACATCACCACCTACGTGAAGCTCGACCTCGCGGCCGGCGCCTGCATGGGTGACGGCATCCTCATGGACATCTCCGACCGGGAGAACCCCGAGGTGATCTCGAACGTGCGCGACACCGAGAACTTCGCGTTCTGGCACTCGGCCACGTTCAACAACGACGGGACCAAGGTCGTCTTCACCGACGAGCTGGGCGGCGGTGGCGCGGCCACCTGCAACCCGGACGTCGGCGAGACGCGGGGCGCGAACGGCATCTACGACATCGCCGACGGCGAGCTCGAGTTCCGCAGCTACTACAAGATCCCGCGGACCAACACGAACACCGAGAACTGCGTGGCCCACAACGGGTCGCTCATCCCCGTCAAGGGCAAGGACATCATGGTCCAGGCCTGGTACCAGGGCGGCATCTCCGTGTTCGACTTCACCGACTCGGCGAACCCGACCGAGCTGGCGTGGTTCGACCGCGGCCCGCTCTCCACCGAGCGGCTGGTCCTCGGCGGCTCGTGGTCGGCGTACTACTACAACGGGTACGTCTACTCGAACGACATCCAGCAGGGCTTCGACGTGCTGGCGATCGACGACGCGGCCGGCGTCGGCAAGCAGAAGCCGAACACCTACAGGGAGCTCAACCCGCAGCAGCAGGTCCGCTTCCACGGCTGACAGCCTGCAGCCACGGCTGACAGCTCGGTGCACGACGACGGCCGGCCACCCGTCGCTCCCACGGAGGGGAGCCGGGTGACCGGCCGTCGGTGCGCGCCGGACGACGTCGGGGACGTCAGCTCACGTCGCGGACGTCAGCTCACGTCGCCGCGCCAGGCGCCGGTCTCGGCGCCGCGCGACTCGATGAACGACTTGAACTTCTTCAGGTCGCCCTCGACACGGCGGTCGTCGAAGTTGAGGGCGGCGCCGACCTTCTCCTTGGCACCCTCCGGGTCCCAGTCCATCTGGACGGTGACCCGCGTCTGGGCGTCGCTCAGCCGGTGGAACGTCACGACTCCCGCATGGTCGGGGCCGGTGGTGCTGCTCCAGGCGACACGCTCGTCGGGGTGCTGCTCGGTGATCCGGGCGTCGAACTCGTGCTCCGTGCCACCCACCTTCGTCTTCCAGTGCGTGGTCGTGTCGGTGAGCTGACGGATCTCCTCCACACCCTCCATGAAGTGCGGGAAGTCCTCGAACTGCGTCCACTGGTTGTAGGCGGTGCTCACGGGGACGTCGACGTCGATGGACTTGGTGACGCTTTCCATGGATCCTCCTTCGTGTCGGTGACCCCACCGTGACCCGGATGCGGGTGTGCTCGCACGTCGAGCCCGACGGCCCCGGGTCTCCGCTGGTCAGCCTCGGTTTTCGGGATTCAGCGCCGCCGTCGGCGGAGCAGCCGCGCCTCGACGACGGGCACCGTCACCGCCACGAGGGTCAGCGCGGCCCCCGCGAACATGGCGGGCCCGGGCGTCGCCACGCCGGGGACGACGACGTCGAGCAGCAGCGCCCCGACGATCTGCCCGGCGATCATCCCCAGCGCCAGCAGCAGCACCCCGATCCGGTGGACCACGGCGGCCTGGATGGCGATGAACACGATCCCGAGCAGCCCGCCCGAGTAGAGCACCAGGTCGAGCGGCCACTGCGTGGGCAGCGAGCCGGTGGGTGGTCCGACGGCCAGCACGGACACGCCGAACGCCACCGCCAGCGCCGCCGTCCCGACGACGAAGTTGCCGAACGTGGCCGCAGCGACGCCGGCGAACCGGTCGCCGGGCGCGGCGGCCACCCCGCGTACGCGCCCGTTCATCGCCTGCTGCCACGACTGGAACGCCCCGGCCAGGAACGGGATGACGGCGAGGCCGACGGACGGCACCGTCCCCACCGAGCCCGAGACGGCGATCCCCACCGCCACGACGGTCAGGAGCGGGCCCAGCGCCCGTCCGAGCGTGATCAGCCGCACGCCGCCCGGGGCGAGCCCGATCCGGTCGACCAGCAGCGAGCTGGTCGACTGCCCCGCCACGACCGCCACCATGAACAGGGCCACGCCCAGCGTCGCGGCGGTCAGGCCCTGGGCTGCGACGTAGAAGCCGCCGGCGGTCCCGCCCAGCACCTCCCACCACCGCAGGCGCCGGGTACGCAGGCCTGACAGGATGCGTCCGACGGCGCCGCGCGCGGCGGGCCAGCAGGCCAGGGCGAGCAGCAGCCACAGCAACCCGGACCCGAACGAGACGACCGCCGCGCCGAAGCCGCTGCCGACGTGCTCGGCGAGGGAGCCGTTGACGCGGGTCTGGAGCGCCGCACAGAGTCCGCCCACCACGGCGGCTCCGACGCCGACGATCGCGGCGGTGGAGGGCGCGGGGACGGCGGCGTCGGTCACCACGGGAGTCTACGGCGCGGGCTCCCGACGGGTCCCGGGCCGCGTGGCAGCATGACCGCGTGACGACCGAGCTGGAGCCCCGCCGGGCACGCCACGCCGCCGCTCCGCGGGACGGCTCGCCGGACGACGGCCTGCCGCCCGGAGGCCATGCGCACTCCCACGGCGGGCCCGTCCCGCCGGCCCCGTGGCGCACCCGACTGGTGCTGGCGCTGCTGGTGCTGCCCGCCCTGGTCGCCACCGCGTTCGGGCTGTGGACCCTGTGGCCGTCCCCGGCCGACGTCCCCGAACGCATCCCCGTCGTCGTCGAGGGCAGCGAGCTCGTGGTGGTCACCGTCGTCGGGCCGCTCGAGGAGACGGCGGACGAGTCCTGGCCCACCATGGAGGACGCCACGGCCGGGGACGTGGCGATCCGGTTGCCCGACGGCGGCACGTCCGGCATGCAGGCCGACCCGCGGTTCGAGCTGGAGCCCGGCGAACGTGTGACGGCGCTGTACATCGGCGACTTCGCGGACACGGTGACGCCGTACGTGTTCATGGACCACCAGCGCGACGTCCCCTTCGGCGTCCTCGCGGCGGTCTACGCGCTGGTCGTGCTGCTCGTGGCGCGGTGGCGCGGGCTGGCGGCGATCGCGGGGCTGGCGGTGGCGTTCGCCGTGTTCGTCGGCTTCACGTTCCCGGCGCTGCTGGCGGGCGAGAGCGCGATGGGCGTGGCCCTCGTGACGTCGTCGGCGGTGATGCTGGCCGTCCTCTACCTGGCGCACGGCCTGACGGCGCGGACCACCGTGGCGCTGCTCGGCACCCTGGCCGGGCTGGCGCTGACGGCGGGCATCGGCACGTGGGCGACGGGTGCCGCGCACATCACCGGGGCGTCGGACGAGCTGGCGCAGAACCTGACGATCATCGCGCCGTCGGTGGACCTGCGGGGCATCGCCCTGTGCGGCCTCGTCCTCGCGGGGATGGGCGTGCTCAACGACGTGACGATCACCCAGGCGTCCGCGGTGTGGGAGCTGCGCTCGCTCGCCCCGACGGCCCCGCGACGGGTGCTGTTCGCGCGGGCGATGCGGATCGGCCGGGACCACATCGCCTCGACGGTGTACACGATCGCGTTCGCGTACGTCGGCGCGGCGCTGCCGCTGCTGCTCACGGTCTGGCTGCTGGACCAGACACCGCTGATGACCATCACCTCGGGCGAGATCGCCGAGGAGGTGGTCCGCACGCTCGTCGGGTCGATCGGGCTGGTGCTGGCGATCCCGATCACGACGGCGATCGCGGCGGTGACGGTGCCCGGCCCGGACCCGGGCCCGGGCCTCGACGCGCGCACCGCGCCCGGCTCGTCCACGATGGGGACGAACCCATCCCTGGAGGACGCCGTGCAGGACCGCCCGTGACCAGCCCCGACGCGGGCGGCGACCCGGACGCCCATCCGCGGACCGACGCTGACCCGCACGCTGGCATCGATCCGCACCTGGACGGTCCGCGGGGCTTCTTCGCCCGCCGGCAGCAGCCGCCGGAGGACGACCCCTACATCGACCCGCGCTCGCGGTGGGTCGACCGGTTCGGGCTGCTGCTCGTCCTGGCGGCCCTGACGGTGGCGTTGCTGTCGCTGGTCGACCTCCATACCGGGCCGGCGGCTGTCGGCGCGCAGGTGGCTGGTCTGGTCACCACCCTCACGGTGGGGGCGACGCTCGCTCTTGCGCTGCGGGCGTCCGGGCTGCGGGCGCGGTGGCGCCGCTGGGCCTACGTGGTGGTGGGCGCACTGATCGTGCTGTCCCTGGTGGTGGTCCTCGTCCTCGAGACGCCCGACGAGGTGACGTCGGCGCCGCCACTGCTCCTGCTCATCGCGGCGTGCGCCCCGGTGGTGGTGGCGCGGCGGCTGGTGCAGCACCGCGTCGTGACGCTGGCGACGCTGCTGGGGGCGGTGTCGGCCTACCTGCTGATCGCGCTGGCTTATTACTACGCGTTCCTCACGGTCGACAACGTCACGCAGGGACACTTCTTCGGCACGGAGCAGTCCACGACGTCGTTCATGTACTTCAGCCTCACCACGATCACGACGCTGGGGTACGGGGACCTGGCGGCGGTGACGCCGCTCGGGCGGCTGCTCGCGACCAGCGAGGCGATCATCGGGCAGGTGTACCTGGTGGTCTTCGTGGCGCTCATCGTCAGTCTGGCCGCCGGGCGGCGCCAGCGCGCGCTCGGCTGAGCCGGGGCGGAGTCGGAGCCCGTCTTGATAACCGTTCTCATGCGTGGTTGACTCGGCGGAGCATGATGCGAATGGTTCTCGTTCGCATCCTGGTCCCCTGTCGCTGAGATGGAAAGTCATCACCCATGAGCTCCCGTTCCCGCGCCGCCACGGCGCTCGCCCTGGCCCTGCCGCTCGCGCTCGTCGCGGCCTGTGCCACCGAGTCCGAGGACCCGGCATCCGCCGGGTCCGCGGGCAGCACCGCCGACGAGTCGGCCCCCGCGGCGCCCACCGAGGTCCAGGGCCGCAGCCCGCGCCTCGCCGTCACCTACGACGGCGGCATCAAGGTGCTCGACGCCCAGTCGTTCGAGGAGCTCGCCGACCTCGAGCTGGCCGGCTTCAACCGGCTCAACGCCGCCGGTGACGGCCGGCACGTGCTCGTCTCGACCACCGGAGGGTTCCAGGTGCTCGACACCGGCACCTGGGGCGAGGGGCACGGCGAGCACTTCCACTACTTCACCGCCACGCCGGACCTCACGGACGTGACCTACGCGGCGCAGCAGCCCGGCCACGCCGTGGTGCACGACGGCGTCACCGCCCTCTTCGACGACGGCACCGGCCTGGTGCAGCTCGTCGAGTCCGCCGAGATCGCCCATCAGGAGGGTGTCGAGGACGTCCAGCTCCCCGAGGCCCACCACGGCGTGGCCGTCCCGCTGAGCGACGGCTCGTTGCTGGTCACCGACGGCAACGAGGACGAGCGTTCCACCGTCCGTGTTCTCGACGCCGACGGCGAGGAGATCGTCGCCAGCGACGACTGCCCCGGGGTGCACGGCGAGGCCGTGGCCGAGGGCGAGGCCGTCGTCGTCGGGTGCGAGGACGGCGCGCTGATCTACGCCGACGGCACGATCACGAAGGTCGAGACGCCGGACGACTACTCCCGCATCGGCAACCAGGCCGGCACCGAGGCGTCGCCGATCATGCTCGGCGACTACAAGACCGACCCGGACGCCGAGCTCGAGCGCCCCACGACCGTCAGCCTGATCGACACCCGCGACGCGAGCCTGGAGCTCGTCGAGCTGCCGGCCTCGTACACGTTCCGGTCGCTCGCCCGCGGCGACGACGGCGAGGCGCTGGTGCTCACCACCGACGGCGACCTGCAGGTCATCGACCCGGAGACCGCGGAGATCACCGCGTCCATCCCGGTGCTGGACGAGTGGGAGGAGCCGATGGAGTGGCAGGAGCCGCGCCCGGCCGTGCTCACGCTCGACGGTTCCGTCTACGTCACCGACCCGGCGAACGACGCGATCCACGCGGTGGACCTTGTCGAGGGCGAGGTCTGGGCCACCGGCGAGCTCGGCGTCACGCCGAACGAGATCGCCGGCGCGCTCGGCGAGCCCGAGCCCGAGCACGACCACGCGGAGGGCGAGGACGACCACGCGGAGGGCGAGCACGCGGAGGACGAGCACGCCGACGAGGACCACGACCACTGATCCGTGCGGCGCCCCGCGCGGCACCTCACGTGAGGTGGTCGAAGTCCCCGCGCACCCATGCCGCGTGCCGTCGTGCTGATCTCAGCACGACGGCACGCGCGTCGGCCGGGATCACGCCGTCGAAGTTGTTGTACATCCGGTCGAAGGGTCGCCGGGCCACGTGCCCGGCGACCCGCAGCGCCACCGCCCCCGACAGCGGGATCCGGTTCGGGTAGCTGCGCAGGAAGCTCGCCGTGCGGTCCGGGTTCGCGAAGATCGTGTCGCCCGACAGCAGCACGCCCCGACCGTCGGCCCCCGCGGCCCAGTGGACGACGGCGGAACCCGGGAAGTGCCCGCCCGGCTGGCTGAGCGTCACTCCGGGCAGCACCTCCCGCTCGCCGGACCACGGCACGATCGAGTCGTCCGGGCGGGCGACCCAGCCGGCGTCGGCCTCGGCGACCAGGACCGGGACCGGACCGGCGTCGCCCGCGAGGCGCCGGCTCCACTCCGCCTGCACCCCGAACATGTGCGGATGGCTCGCCGCCACGGCGACGACACCCGCGCTGCCGGCCAGGTCGCGCACGGCCGCGGCACCGTCGTCGTCCACGAAGCCCAGCGGGTCCCACAGCAGCGACCCGGCCGGGGTGCGCAGGAGCTTGGCCTGCTGCCCGATCCCGACGCCGGGCGTGGTCTGCAGCCCGAACAGGTCGGGCTCCAGCTCCTCGACCTCGATGTGCTGGCCCTCGGCGGCGAGCTCGTCGAGCGTGGTCCAGGACTGGCCCGACGCCGGGACCCACTGGCGCTCGTCGGCGCAGATCGCGCAGACCTCGGGCCGTGTCGCGTGCTCGACGGCGCAGGTGCGGCAGATCCAGAAGGACGTCATGGCCACAGGCTGGCACGGCGCCGGCCGACCCACCCGGCGGGCCGACGCCTCCGTCGTGCGACGGATCCCGCCGCACCGCCGACTCCCTAGGCTGAGGGGATGCCGCGCCCCCACCCCGCCGAGGTGATCGCCGAGTGGTTCGGCGTCGACGCCGACTTCGAGCGAGTCCCTGCCGACCCGCCCACGGCCTACCGCCGCGACGTGTGGCTCGGCCTGGCGCTCACCGTCCTCGCCGTCGGCGGCATGGAGCTGACCCGCTCGGCGGGCTACCTCGCCCAGTCCGACGACAGCCCGGCCTGGCTGCTCTACGTGCTGGCGGGGGCGGGCGCCCTGCCGCTCGTGGTCCGGCGCCGGTACCCCCTGACGGTGCTCGCCGTCGTCTACGCGCACTTCCTGCTGGTCGGTCTGACCGTGCCGGTGGTCCCACTGAGCCAGGTGCTGCAGGTCGTGTACTTCATGACGCTCTACACGGCGGTGGCCTGGGCCCGTGACCGCCGCGCGATGATCATCGTGGTCGCTGCCTGCCTGGCCGCGATGTTCGGCTGGCTGTTCTGGCAGGTGGCGGTCAGCACGGGCATGCAGCAGTACGCCGAGAGGGAGGGCCTGCTCGACGACCCGCCGGGGTTCCTCTCGCCCCTCGACGCGATGATCGCCCAGACCTGGCTGACGAACATCGCCTACTTCCTCGGGGCCATCGCCCTCGGCCAGGTCACGTGGCACGCCGCCCGGCGGCGCGCCCAGCTCGCGGAGCAGGCCGCCACCATCGAGCGGCAGGCCGACGAGCTCGGCCGCCGCGCCGTCGTCACCGAGAGGCTGCGCATCGCGCGCGAGCTGCACGACGTCGTCGCGCACCACGTGTCGGTCATCGGCATCCAGGCCGCGGCCGCACGGCGTCTGCTGGCCAAGGACCCCGGCTCTGCGGCGGTGCCGTTGAGCACGATCGAAGCGGCCTCGCGCGACGCCGTCGAGCAGATGCGCGGGCTGGTCGGCACGCTGCGCGACATCGGGGACGACGGCGGCACGGCGGGCGGCGGGGACCGCTCGCCCGAGCCGGGGATCGCCGACATCGAGCGGCTGGCCGGCGCGGACGGCGGGCTCGAGGTGACCTACGCGCTGGTCGCCGAGCCGGCGGGTGCTGAGGCGGCGGTGTCCGGGCCGATGGGTCTCAGCCTGTTCCGCACGGCGCAGGAGGCGCTGGCCAACGTCCGCAAGCACTCCACGGCGCGTGCCGCGAGCGTCACCGTGCGGGTCGACCGGCGCCCGGCCGCCGATGACGCCCGGTTCCGCGGCGGGTACGCCGAGGTCGAGGTGATCGACGACGGCCGCGCCCGGCCCGGGTCGTCGGGCTCGGGCCTGGGGCTCGTGGGCATCCGCGAGCGGGTCGCGACGCACCACGGGGTGGCGGAGATCGGCCCCCGCGTCACGGGTGGGTACCGTGTGCGCGTCCGCCTGCCCCTGCCGCTGGAGGAG
Source organism: Isoptericola sp. S6320L (assembly GCF_023015685.1). Lineage (NCBI taxonomy): Bacteria > Bacillati > Actinomycetota > Actinomycetes > Micrococcales > Promicromonosporaceae > Isoptericola > Isoptericola sp. S6320L. The sequence goes on along the minus strand of NZ_JALKAT010000017.1, from coordinate 11,774 downwards.
TCATGACCACCGTCCTGCTGGTGGACGACCAGGCGCTGGTCCGGTCGGGGTTCCGCCTCATCCTGTCGGTGGAGGACGACCTGGAGGTGGTCGGCGAGGCGGCCGACGGCGCCCAGGCCGTCGAGGCGGCCCGCAGGCTGCGGCCGGACGTCGTCCTCATGGACGTGCAGATGCCCGTCATGGACGGGATCGAGGCGACGCGGGAGATCGTGGCGCAGGACCTGTCCCGGGTGCTGGTCCTGACCACGTTCGACGACGACGCCTACGTGTTCGACGCCCTCGGCGCGGGTGCGTCCGGGTTCCTCCTGAAGAACTCCGACGCCGAGCACCTCGTCGAGGCGGTGCGCACCGTGGCCGAGGGGCAGGCGCTCCTGTCTCCCCAGGTGACGCGCCGCGTGGTGGACAGGATGGTGGGCCGGGGCTCGGCGGCGTCCGGCGACTCACCGGCCGGTGCGGTCGGACCCTCCCCGGCCGCCGACTCGCGCACGACCGGTGCACCGGCGTCGGCGCCCGGTGTGCAGCTCCTGACACCCCGCGAGCGCGAGGTGCTGGTGCACGTGGGACGCGGGCTGTCCAACGCGGAGATCGCGGCTGAGCTGTTCCTCGGCGAGGCCACCGTCAAGACGCACGTGTCCAGCGTGCTGTCGAAGCTGCACCTGCGCGACCGGGTCCAGGCGGTGGTCTACGTCCACCAGCACGGGGTGACGTAGCGGAACGTCCGGCATCACGCCCGGACGGCTGAACCAGCACGACGGCGGTCCGTCTCGCGGGGGAGACGGGCGATTCCGTCTGGCGACGGATCCGCGCCGGGGCCTGGTTCCGTAGCGTCGGTGCCATGACCACGCTCGAGGTCCACGACCTGACCAGAACCTTCGGAGACCGCCGCGCCGTCGACGCGGTCTCCTTCCAGGCGCCCGGAGGGATGCTCACCGGGTTCGTCGGCTCCAACGGCGCCGGCAAGACCACCACCATGCGCATGATGATGGGCGTCCTGTCCATCACCTCCGGGGAGGTGCGGTTCGGCGGGGCGCCCGTGACCCGCGCCGACCGCCGCACGTTCGGGTACATGCCCGAGGAGCGCGGCCTCTACCCGAAGCAGCCCGCCATCGACCAGCTCGTCTACCTGGCGAGGCTGCGCGGCATCCCGGCCGCGGCCGCCCGGACCGAGGCGATGGAGCACCTCGACCGGCTCGGGCTGGCCGAGCGGGCCAAGGACCACGTCGAGAAGCTCAGCCTGGGCAACCAGCAGCGCGTGCAGATCACGGCGGCGCTCATGGGCCGGCCGCGTGCCCTCATCCTCGACGAGCCGTTCTCCGGCCTGGACCCGGCGGCCGTCGACGGCATGGTCGACCTGCTGCGTGAGCACACCGCTCGCGGCGTCCCGGTGCTGTTCAGCTCGCACCAGCTCGACCTGGTCGAGCGCCTCTGCGAGCGCCTCGTCATCCTGCGCACGGGTGAGGTCGTCGCCGACGGCACGCCCACCGAGCTGCAGCAGGCGGGCACGGTGCGCCACCGGCTGGTCCTCGACTCCGACGCCGGGTGGGTGCGCGGGGTGCCCGGCGTGCACGCGGTGGACGTCGACGGTCCGACGGCGCTGGTCGAGCTCGTCGACGACGCCACCACGCAGCGCCTGCTCGCCACCGCCCTGGAGCGCGGCCAGGTCCGCGAGCTCAGCCCTGTCCGGCCTTCCCTGGCCCAGATCTACCGTGAGGTGACGGCATGACCACCCTGATGGAGAGCCCCTCGAACGCACCGGCCCAGGACCCGCCGGACGACGGCTCCCGGGGTGCCTGGCTGCTGGTGGCCCAGCGCGAGATCGTGACGCGGGTGATGAACAAGGCGTTCGTCATCGGTCTGGTGGTCTCCCTCGCCGTGATCGCCCTGCTCGCCGCGTTCTTCACGTGGCAGTCCACCCGGGTCGACACGTACACGGTCGCGGTGGCGGGTTCCGACGCCACGGCGGTCGGGTCGGTGACGGCCGCGGCCGAGCTGGCCGACGCGGAGGACGGTGGCACCGAGCTCCAGCTCCTCGAGGTGGCCGACGACGACGCGGCGCGCGCCGCGCTGTCCGCGGGCGACGCGGACGTGTGGCTGCACCCGGGCGGCGACGGCTGGGTGCTGGCGGGCGAGGGTCAGCCGGACAGCACCGTCTCCCGCCTGGTGGGTACCGCCGTCGAGCAGGAGGTGCTGGCGGCCAACGCCGAGGCCGCCGGGACCACCCCGGCGGAGCTGTCGGAGGGCGCCGCGCTCACCACCGAGGCGCTGGACCCGGACGCCATGGGCGAGGACACGCTGTTCTTCGCGAGCTTCGCCCTGTCGTTCCTCTTCTTCGCCGGCGCGATCGGTTCGGGGATGATGATCGCGAGCTCGGTGGTCGAGGAGAAGCAGTCGCGGCTGGTGGAGATCATCGCGACGGCGGTGCCGCTGCGCCAGCTCCTGGCCGGCAAGATCGTGGGCAGCTCCGTGATCGCGGCGGGGCAGAACCTGCTGTTCGCGGCCGTGGGGCTGGCCGCCGTGGCCGTCAGCCCGATCGCGATCGCGCTGCCCGCGCTGTCGACGTCGCTGATCTGGTTCGTCGTGTTCTTCACGGTGGGCTTCCTCGCGCTGGCCGCGCTCTACGCGGTGGCCGGGGCGCTGGCCAGCAGGTCCGAGGACCTGCAGTACACCTCCACGCCGATGACGATGCTGGTGATGGGCGTCTACTTCCTGACGTTCACGGCCTCGGGCTCCTTCCTCACGGTGCTGTCGTACGTCCCGGTCGCCAACGTGGTCGCGATGCCGGCGCGGGTGCTGTCGGGCGACACGTCGTGGTGGGAGCCGGTGGTCTCGCTGCTGATCCTGGCGGCGTTCGCGGTGCTGGCCCTGCTGGTCTCCGAGCGCGCGTTCCGCGGGGCGCTGATGCAGACCGGCGGTCGGATCTCCTGGAAGCAGGCGCTGCGCGCGGAGGCCTGACCTGCACATGGGGTTCGTGACCAGCCGCTGGTTGGTACGTTGCCCTGGTGGCCCGACGACGTGACCCCGGCATGGTCTCCTTCGACGTCTCGTCCGACAACGAGACCGAGGGGGCCGACGGCGGCGCGCCGGCCGGCCCGCACGGCCCGGCCGGCCCCGGGTCGGACGACGGCTGGTTCGTCCGCCGGGTCGGCCGACCCGTCGCCCGCCGCTGGAGCGCGGTCCCGCGGCGGGTCCGGCGGATCACCGTGACCGCCACCGCCGCGGTCCTGGTGCTCGGCACCGGCGCGGCCGTCGCCGTCGACCACCACCGCGACACCGAGCACGCCGAGCGTCTGGCGGCCGCACCCGGCGGCGTCGTGGATCTGTCGGCCCCGGTGGAGCCGACCTGGGAGGTGGCGAGCGACCAGGGTGTGCTGGCGGTGCTGCCCGACGGCGTGGTCGTCACCACCGCCGGGTCGGAGGTGCTGGCGGTCGAGGCCGCCAGCGGCGCCGAGGTGTGGCGCCACGACCTGGGCGTCCAGCCCGACTGCGGCCCGCGGCAGCGGACGCCCGCCGATCTGACCAGGCCGGTGGACCGTGTCGTCTGCCTCAGCGGGGCGCCGTCCCGGACGGTGACCGTCGTCGACGCGAGCGGTGAGGTGCTCGGTCAGCGGGACATCGGGCCCGCGGCGACGACCCAGGACGGGCAGATGGCGGGCGAGGGGGACGGCCCCGTGCGGGAGGCGGTGCCCGCCGCCGGCGGTGCGGTCGCCGTCCTCGAGCGGAGCGATCTGGTCCTGGACTCCGCGACGTCCCCCGCCGAGGCGTTCGCCGTGCTGGAGGAGCGCCGCGCGGAGGGCACCTGGCGGGACCCCGTCCTGCGGATCGAGGACGCGCGGACCGGGGAGGTCCGGGTCGAGGAGACGCTCGAGGTGGGGCGGGACGACCTGGAGGGCTGCGGCCTCGGCAGCTGGAGCGACGAGCCGGGAGGGCAGGTCTGGTTGACCGCGCATCTCGGTGTGGAGCCCGCGGGCACGGGGTTCTCGTTCTGCGGTCTCGGCGTGTGGATCGCCGCCGACGGCACGGTGCAGGACGCCTTCCCGCGGGGGACGGTCGACGGTGACCTGCTGGAGTACACCGAGGCGGGCACCCGGATCGTCTCTGGCGACGACGCGGACGACGACCTCGTCCTGCCGGGGTTCGTCCTCGAGCCGCACGCCACCGACGGGACGGACGGCCCGTTCGTCGCTCAGGACGGCGACGGTGCGCTGGCTGCCTTCACGAGGTCCGGCGAGCGCCTGTGGACGAAGGACATGACGGTGTGGGACGTGCTCGCCCGCGCCGGTGGGACCGCCGTCGTGTCCGGCGACGCCTCGGGTCTGACGGGCCTCGACCTGGCCACCGGGGAGGAGCTCTGGTCCCGGGACGACCTCGTCGAGGGCGCAGGGGGCTACGGCGTGCCGGGTACCGGCGGGGCGGTCACCGACGGCACGGTGGTCGCGGTCATGGTCCCGGGCGATCCCCGTCTGGTCGCGCTCGACCTCGCCGACGGCAGCACCCGCTGGAGCGCGGACGGCGAGGCCGCGACCGGCCTCGTCGCGGTCGACGGCCACCTGCTCGAGCACGACGCCGGCGGCATCCCGTCCGGCGGCAGATCGGCCGCGACGGTCAAGGGAGTCCTGCGGGGCCTGGGCTGACCGGCCGGGGCCGGCCAGGAGTTCGCCCGCCGTCGGGCGGGCCTCGCGCACGGCGGCGGGCTACGTTGCTCCCGTGGCCCGACGACGTGACCCCGGCATGGTCTCCTTCGACGTCTCCTCCGACGCCGACGCCGGTCTCGAGGGGGACGACGGCGGTGCGCCCGCGGTGGCGGAGGCGCGCCCCGGGTGGTGGTCGCGCGCCGGCGAACGGTGGCACCGCGCGGACCCTCGGCAGCGCCGGCTGTTCGCGGGCGTGGCGGGCGGGCTCGCGATCGTCCTGGTCGGCGGCACGGCCGTGGGAGCCGCCGTCGCCTCGCACACGCAGACGGAGCGGCTCCGGAACTCTCCCGGGGGAGTCGTCTCGCTCGAGGGTGAGCTCGCCGCGGTGTGGCGGGTCGAGGGTGGCGGCGTGCCGGTGGTGCTCCCGGACGGGCTCGTCGTGCTGGCGGAGGGCGACGACGCGGTCGCGCTCGACGCCGGCACCGGCGAGGAGCGCTGGCGTGCCGCGCTCGGGGCGGACCCGGTCTGCGGCCCGCAGCCGCGCCTGGAGAGCGGCGTCGAGTGGGCGATGCCGAGCGAGCTCGTCACGTGCCTGCACGGACCCACCGACGAGCGCGCCGTGACGGTCCTCGACGCGGCGGGAGACGTCGTCGGGCAGCGCGAGCTCCCGGGCGCGGAGTACGGCGGCGAGGACCGCGACGTCGCACCGGCCGCCGACGGCGGCCTGCTCGTGGTGGAGCACGACACCGACATGCCCGACCGCCTCGACCACGCGACCCAGGCCGGGGCGCGGGCGGCGATCCGGCGGGTCGATCCGGAGGAGGCGAGGGTGCACGTGGAGGACGCCGTGACCGGTGACGTCCGGTTCGAGGTGCCGACCGGCGCACCCTCCGGCCGCCTCCTGGACGAGTGCGCCTTCGTGTGGGACCGGTCCGACGGCAGCTTCCCGCGGAGCTTCGACCAGGCGACACCCTTCCGGATCGAGGTGTCCCCGCCGCGGAGCCTGGTGGCGTCACCGGCGCTGGTCGGCTACCAGTGGTGCGACGTCGGCGGGGCGACCACGACGACCGGGGCGGTGCTCGTCGAGAGCACGGGCGAGGACGCGGTGTTCCTCGGGGGTGTCGCAGCCGTCGAGGCGTACTCCGCCGACCGGTTCGTCGTCCCGTCCCAGGATCCGGCCAGCGGTGAGATCGGCTCGGACCTGGTCGGCGCCGACGGGTCCGTGCTCCTCGAGAGCCCGACGCGCCAGGTCGCGACGCCCGGGGCGTCGGTGGACGCCGACGAGTCCGTCGTCCTCGCGACCGACGGCTTCGGCCAGGCGCTGACCGGCCTGGACCCGGCGGGGGAGGAGCTCTGGCGCCTGGACCACGAGGCTGCCGGCGTGCTGGCGCGGGCCGGCGACGTGGCCGTGGTCGCGGGCAACGAGGACCTGGTCGGGGTGGACGTCACCGACGGCACCGAGCGGTGGCGCGTGGCGATGAGCGCTCCGGAGGGCCGGCCGTACGCCTGGCCGACGTCGGCCGTGACCGACGGCGACCGGGTGACGGTCGCGCTCACGGCGGTCACGGGTGACGACGACCAGGTGGGCGAGCTGCTCACTGTGGACCTCGCCACCGGGACCGCGAGCCGGGAGCGGCTCGGCGCCGGGACCGTGCCGTACCTCGCCGCCGTCGACGGCCACCTGCTGCTGCAGGAGCTGACCGTGCCCCCGGACTCGTGGGTGGAGGAGGCCGACCTCACCTCGGTGAGTGTGCTCGCTCCGCGCTAACGTCGAGGGGTGGGGCGGCGGCGTCGAGCCCCTGAGGGGGCCTACACGTTCGACCTCGTGCCCGACGACGGCGCGGAGGCCGCGGGCTCCCCTGCGGCCGGCCCGGCCGCACCGGCACCTTCCGACCCGCCTGCCGCCGTCGGCGCCGGACCCGCCGTGCCGTCGTCTCCCGGGCCGGGCGCCCTGTCCCGCGCCGGTCGGCGGTGGCGCGGCCTGTCCCGCGGCGTCCGGCTCGGTGCCGTCGTGGTGGCCGCGACCCTGGTGGCGACGGCGGTGGTGGTCGACGGCGTCCTCGACCGCGGGCGGTCGGCCGAGCTGCGGGCCGCCGCGGGCGGCGTCGTCGACCTGTCGGTGCCGCCGACCGAGGCCTGGCGGCTCGACGACGCGGAGGCCGGGGTGCAGATGCCGGGCGGGCTCGTGGCGGTCGCGGGCGGCGTGGCGGCCGTCCACCGCAGCGACGAGCTCCTCGGCATCGACATGCTGACGGGGCAGCGACGCTGGACCGTGGACCTCGTGGACCGGGCCGCGGCGTGCGGGCCGGGGCTGGCCTTCTGGGCCGAGACGGTCGAGCTGACCCCGACGGCCCAGGTGGTGTGCGTGGGCGAGGCGGTCTCGGGGGAGGTGATGGTGACCACCGTGGACCCGGACGGGACGGTGCTGGGACGTCGCGCGGTCGCGGAGGACCACGACGTCGTGGTGCCCGGACCGCAGGGCACGGTGCTCACGGCGACATGGGTGGGCGAGGCCCGCGCCGTCGACGTCCAGCTCCGCGGCAACCCGATGACGAACCTGACGGTCGTGGGCACGATCGACGACGGGTACGACCTCGAGGTGCGGGCGACGGACGCCGTCACGGGTGCGGAGCGGTGGTCGGAGGTGGTGCCCTTCGGCGAGGTGATCGACTCCACCCAGTGCGTGCGCTGGAACACCGGAGGCCGCACCGTCGAGCTCGACCGCCGTGGCGACGTCGACCACATGGTCAGCGGGCGCCTGGTCGGGTTCTCCGGCTGCGGCGTGCTGGCGTACTTCACCCCGGACGGGCAGCGGCTGGACCTGACCGGCCTGGAGGACGCCGAGGGGGAGGTGGTCCGGCGCGTGCGGCCGCTGGCGGACGGCGGGTACGCGGTCTCCGCCGGGCCGTGGGGTCAGGCGTCGTGGGAGTTCCAGGTGCTCGGCGCCGACGGCCGGCACCGGTTCGACCTCGAGGGCCGGCTGCTGGACCCGCTCGCCACGGACGGGCGTCCGGACGGGCAGCGGCTCGTCACCGGACGGGGTGAGACCCGCGCCGTCGGGCCTGAGGGTGCGACGACGTGGTCGGTGCGGCTGGCCGCCACGCGCTACCTCGCCCGGGCGGGGGGCACCGCCGTCGTGCTCGACGAGCGTGACCGGGTGGTGGGCCTCGACCTCGCCACCGGCGAGGTCCTGTGGTTGCGCGAAGACCTGTTCGAGGCGTACGCGGCGCTGAGCGACGGGCCGGACGGCCAGGTGCAGTCGGTGTTCACCGACGGGAGGGTGGTGGCCCTCGTGGTCCCGACCTACACCGACACCGGGGTGGTCTCGCGGTGGCGGGCGATCGACGCCATCACGGGGGAGGACCTGTGGTCCACCGACCTGCCCGAGGACGGCTGGGGCGTCGACGTCGCCGTGGACGGCCACCTGCTGCGCTGGTGGCCCCTGGGGCTCGCGGGGTTCACCACCTCGTAGGCGGGCGTCAATCGCCGGCGAGCAGCAGGTAGAGGTCGCGGCGCGCCCCGGCCAGGATCGCCGCGGCGGCCGTGGCCTGCTCCGGCGTGCCGGTGCGGGCGACCTGCTCGACGGCGCCGGCGAGCGAGCGCATCGCCCCGTGCAGCTCGCGGCCCGGTCCGCGCGGGCCGGTCGGCGCCCAGGGCGTGCCGAGCTCGTCCCGGTGCGCCTCGACGTGCTCGCGTCCGGCGTCAGTGAGGGACGCGAGACGACGACCTCCGTCGTCGGCGACCTCGACGAGGCCCTCGTCCTGGAGCTGAGCGATCGCCGGGTAGACGGCGCCCGGGCTCGGGCGCCAGCCGCCCTCGGAGCGGTCGGCGAGCTCGGTGATGATCTGGTAGCCGTGCTGGGGCGCCTCGGCGAGCAGGAGCAGGATCGCGGCGCGCATCTGGCCGCGGCCGCGCCGGCTGCCGCCGCGACGGCCGCCGGGGCCTCCCGCGCCGGGGCCGCGGCCGCCGCGCGGGCCGGTCTCCCAGCCGACGTCGAAGCCGCCGCGTCGTCCACGGCCGCCGCGCGGGTGGTCGCCGCGGCGGTGCGGGCCGCCGGGCAGGTCGAAGGGATCGGGGTGGGGGGTGCGAGGGGTACGCATGGTGGTTCTCCTGTCGAGCGCGGGGAGCCGGATGCTCACCCGACGTATCGAAGATACATCAACGATATATCGTTGACAATGGATCGGCCGGACGTGGTTGGCTCGCACCTGTGACCGGCTACGACGCCCAGTTCCTCGGCCCCGACGAGGCCGTCCGCGTACCCCTGCCCACCGCCGGGCGTCCGCTGCGGCAGCTCGACCACCCCCGCTTCAGCGTGCTCCTCGACCCGCAGCGCCGACTCGCCGCCGCCACGGCCTGCACCGTGGACGGGGCACGGCTCCGGCCACTGCCCAGGTCCGGGAGCTGGCGGCTCGACCCGCAGGCGCCGCCGCACGAACAGGCGGGCAACGAGCTCTACCGCCACAACCCGCTCGACCGCGGGCACCTCGTCCGGCGGCTCGACCCCATGTGGGGCACGATCGAGGAGGCCCGCGAGGCCGGCGAGGCCACGTTCGTCTACACCAACGCCGCGCCGCAGGTCGCCGAGCTCAACCAGTCGAAGGAGCTGTGGAACGGGCTCGAGGACCACGTGCTCGAGTACGCCGACGCCCACGACCACCGGGTCGTGGTCCACACCGGTTGCGTGTTCCTCGGCGCCGACCCCGTCTACCGGGGCGTCGCGATCCCGCGGCAGTTCTGGAAGGTCGTCGCCTGGGCAGCGGCGGGCGACGGGCCGGGGACGGGCAGCCCCGCACCCACCCTGCAGTCCGCCGCGTTCGTGCTCGACCAGACGCCGTTGCTCACCGACGCCGAGCTGAGCACCGCGACGGGACGGGCGCTCGCCGTCGGGCACGTGCCGCCCCTCGGCCCCTTCCGCACGTTCCAGGTGCCGGTCGCCGACGTCGAGCGGCTGACCGGCCTGGGCCTCGGCCCGCTGGTGGCCGCCGACGTCCGTGGCCCGGCGCCCGACCGTCCGCTCGAGCCGAGGACCGTCTCCCACCGGCCGCCGTCGGGCTGGACGGAGCTCACCCGCCCCGCCGACGTCGTCCCGGCCCCGCCGAGGTAGTGCGAACTCCGCCGAGGTAGTGCGAACCTCGCCGAGGTAGTGGCGCCCCGCTGCCGAGCGGGACGAACCCGCCTACCTTGAACGCCATGGACGTCATGCTGGTCGCGGTCGCCTCGGTGGTGATCATCATCGCCGTCACGGCGCTCGCCCCGCGGGCGGGGGTGGCGGCCCCGCTGATCCTCGTCCTGATCGGGACGGGCATCAGCCTCCTGCCGACGACGCCGGCCATCGAGATCGATCCCGAGCTGATCCTGGCCGGCGTCCTGCCCGCGCTGCTGTACGCGGCGGCGGCGTCCTTCCCCGCCATGGAGTTCCGCCGCGAGCTCACGGCGATCGGCGGCATGTCGGTGCTGCTCGTCGTGGTGTCCGCGGTGGTGCTCGGTGCGGTCTTCGCGGCCGTCGTCCCCGGGATCGGGCTCGCCGCCGGCATCGCGCTGGGCGCCATCGTCAGCCCCACGGACGCCGTCGCCACCTCCATCATCAAGAAGCTCGGGGCGCCACGCCGCGTCGTGGTGATGCTCGACGGCGAAGGGTTGCTCAACGACGCCACGTCCCTCGTCCTCCTGCGCTCCGCCATCGCGGCGACCGCGGCGACGGTGTCCGTCTGGAGCGTGGTGGGGGACTTCCTGCAGGCGGTGGCGATCGCCGTGGTGTGCGGCGTCGTCGTCGGCCGGCTGGGTCTGTGGGTACGGGCCCGGGTGCGCAACGCGGCGCTGTCCACCGCGGCCTCGTTCGTCGTGCCCTTCGCCGCCTACGCGCCCGCCGAGGCCCTGGGTGCCTCGGGCATCGTCGCCGCGGTGGCCGCCGGGCTGGTGACGGGCACCCTCGCCGCGCGGCACCTGCGGCCCCAGGACCGGCTGTCCGAGGAGTCGAACTGGCGCACGGTCGAGGTGCTGCTCGAGGGCGGGCTGTTCCTGGTCATGGGGCTGCAGATCTTCGGGCTGGTCGAGGACGTCCGGGCGGAGCACGGCTCGTTGGCGCTCGCGCTCGGCGTCGCGACCATCGGCGCGGTCGGCATCGTGCTGGTGCGTGCCGCGTTCGTGCTGCCGCTGCTGGCGCTGCTGGAACGGCGTCGTCGGCGCGCCGAGCAGGTGCGGGAGGTCGTCCACGGGATGCAGGCCCGGCTGGAGGCCGGGCGGGCATCGTCCGAGGAGCCGGGCCGCGGCCTGACCGCGGCGGCCGTCGCGGAGGCGTACGCCGCCAGCCTGCCCGCCGGGATGGACCCACGACGACGGCGCCGCGCGGTGCAGCGCATGACCCGACGCGTGGAGGCCGAGCAGCGACGCCGGGCCGCGCCCCGCACCGAGCGTCGCGAGGCCGGCATGGCCACCCGCATGGCTCAGTTCCAGCGGCGGATGCTCCGCAAGCTGGCCGACGTCGACTACCTCATGGCCGCACCGCTCGGGCCGCGGGAGGGCGTGGTGCTGGTCTGGGCAGGGATGCGCGGTGTCGTCACCCTGGCGGCGGCGCAGACGTTGCCGGCGGACTTCCCGCAGCGGTCGCTGCTGGTGCTGGTGGCCTTCGGCGTGGCCGCCGGGACCCTGCTGGTGCAGGGTGGCACGCTGCCGTGGGTCGTGCGACGCCTCGGTCTCGCGGGCAGCGCGTCACCCCGGCACGCCGAGGGCATGGAGGGGCTGCGCGCCGTCCACGACGCCGCGTCGCGCGCCATGCTCGACGACCCCGGCCTGCGGCGACCCGACGGCGGCACCTACGCCCCGGTGGTCGTGGCCCGGGTGCGCGACCTCGTGCTGCGCGACCAGGAGGACCAGGTCGAGGAGGAGCAGACGCCGGAGGAGCTGGCGACCCAGTTCTTCGAGCTGCGGCTCGCGACCATCGGTGCCCAGCGCGCGGCGCTCCTCGAGGCACGGTCCGTCGGCAGGTACGACTCCGTGCTCCTGAACCGCGCGCTGGAGCTGCTCGACGCGGAGCAGATCGCCGTGGAGATGCGCGCCGAGTAGCCCCGCCGCCGAACGTGTCGGTGCCGAACGTCTCGGTGCCGAACGTCTCGGTGCCGAACGTGTCGATCCGGACCGCTT
>NZ_JALKAT010000016.1:0-70550 GCF_023015685.1 Isoptericola sp. S6320L | reverse complement strand
GGCTCCGGCACCCGACGACGTGACCTCCCCCTGTCTCAGGGACGGTGCCGGCCGCCGAGGCCCGGACGGTGGTGTCGGGCACGCCCTGCTGCGCGCCTTCCTTCCTCCGGAGCATCGGCTTCGCCGACGGTCGTGCGTGCCCGGTCGGGGCGTACGACGGCGCCTCCGACGGCCCGGACCGCGGCGTGGGCGGCGGGCTCGGCGTCGTCGGGCATGTCGTGCACGCTAACGCGACCGGGCGCGATCCGCGCGCGGTGGAGACGGGGTGCGCGGTCGCGGCGCGTCCGCCGCGGCGCCCCTCGCCTACACTCGGCAGCGATGCCTGATACTGCCGCCGTGCGCGTCGTGACCGACTCGACCGCCTGCCTGCCCGCGCCCGACGGCGCGGCGCACGCCGACCTCTGGGACGGGCTCGGGCACGGCCCGCTCGTGGTCCCGCTGCACGTCGTCACCCAGGACGGCACGCTGCGCGAGGGGGTGGACGTCAGTCCGCAGGACGTCGCCGCCCGCATCGCCGGCGGCGAGCGCCTGACGACCTCGCAGCCGGCGACGGCCGAGCTCTCGGACGCGTACCGGGAGCTCGTCGCGGACGGCGCCCGCTCGGTGGTCTCCGTGCACCTGTCCGGTGAGCTGTCGGGCACCTTCGCCGCCGCGGAGCGTGCCGGGCACCGGGCGATGATCCCGGTGCGTGCCGTCGACTCGCGGACCGCCGCCATGGCCCTTGGGTTCGCGGCCGTCGAGGCGGCCCGGTGTGCTGCGGCCGGCTGCGACACCGAGCACGTCGCGCGTCGAGCCCGCGAGGTCGCCGGTTCGGCGGAGGCGGTGTTCCTGGTGGACTCGCTGGAGCACCTGCGCCGTGGCGGGCGCCTCTCCGCCCCGGCGGCGGCCCTCGGCACCGCGCTCGGCGTCCGGCCGATCCTGGGGGTGCGGGACGGCCACGTGGAGCTGGTCCAGCGGGTGCGGACCCGCCGGGCCGCCGTGTCCCGCCTCGTGACGATCGCCGTCGAGCGAGCGCGCCGGGCCACCCGGCCTGCCGTCGCCGTGCACCACCTCGGTGCACCCGAACGGGCTGCCGAGGTGGCCGACGTGCTGGCCGACCGGCTCGGGCTGCAGCCCGTCGTGACCCCGGTCAGCGCCGTGCTGGGCGCGCACGTCGGGCCGGGGGCGCTGGCGGTCATGGTCGTCGACCGCGGCGGGCACGTCCACGACCTCGAGCCGGGCGGTCCCTGGTAGGCCGAGCCGGCGGACCCCACCCCCAGGGAGTGCGTGTCCACAGCGCTCGTCCGAGGGCGGTACACGGCGCGGCACCGTCCCTAGCCTCGGGCCGTGACCACCTCCGCCACGCCGCGCACGACCGACGCCGCCGCACGACTCGACGCCCTGCGGGCAGCCCTCGACGAGTCGGTTCCGGGACCGCCCGCACCTGACCGGGCATCCGTGCCGGGAGCGGGCGGTGGGGGCCCGGGCGTCGGGCCCGACCCTGAGCTGGTGGAGCGGCTGCGTGCCCGGCGGTCCGCCGGGCACGTGGCCGCCGCGTACGGCGCGGCGCACGGCCACCCGGTGGCGCCGGACGACGGTGCGACACGTCGCCGCTGGGCCCTGTCCGGCCCGGCCGCCGTCGCCGCCTGCGCCGTGGTCCTGGTCCTGGGGCTGACCGTCGCCGCCGTCGCCCACTTCTCCGGCGGGAGCACCGAGGACCTCGGTGTCGCGGTCGAGGAGTCCTCGCAGGAGGTGCCCCTCCGGGCGGAGGCGCCGGGCGACGCGGCGACCGACCCGCTCGCCCCGGCAGGGCCCGAGGAGGCGACCGACCCGGTGGCCGCCCCAGCGACCGACCCGGCGACGGAGGTGGGTACCACGACGTCGACCCCTGGCGTCGTCGTCCACGTCACCGGGCAGGTCGCCGACCCGGGTCTGGTCGACCTGCCGGCCGGTTCCCGGGTGGCCGACGCCGTGGAGGCCGCAGGCGGCGCGACCGACGAGGCGGACCTGGCTGCGCTCAACCTCGCCCGCGCCGTCGTGGACGGGGAGCAGGTCCGTGTCCCGGCGCCGGGGGAGGACCCGCCCGTCGCACTGCCGGGCGGCACACCCGGCGGCACGCCCGGCGAACCCGCAGCGGACGCCGCTCCGGTGGCGCTGAACACCGCCGGCGCCGACGCCCTGACGGCGCTGCCCGGCGTCGGTCCGGTGATCGCGGAGCGCATCGTGGCCTGGCGCGAGGAGAACGGCCCGTTCACGCGCGTCGACGAGCTGGCGGAGGTCTCCGGGATCGGACCCGCACTGCTGACGGACGTGCGCGACCTCGTCGTGCTGTGACGCAGGACCTGCGGCTGGCCCCGGCGGCGCTCGTCGTCTGGGCCGCGGCATGGTGCCTCAGCGGGGCGGCGACCGACGGCGTGGTGGTGCTCTCCGTCGGGGTCGGCGGTGCCGTCGTGGCGCTCGGGAGTCTGGTCGTCCTGCGTCGCTCCGGGCGTGCCGTCGTGGCCCATCTGCTGCTCGTGGGCGCCTGCCTCGTCGCGCTCGCCGGCTCGGTGCACGGCCAGGCCGCGGCACGCGCACCGCTGCCGCAGCTCGCCGCCGACGGCGCCGTCGCCACGCTCCGCGGCACGGTCGTGACCGAGCCGCGTCCGGCGACGTTCGGCGACGGCCACCGGTGGCAGGTCGCCGTGACGCAGGTCTGGGCGCGAGGCACGGGTTCGTCGGCACGCGGCCATGTCGAGGTGACCGCGCCGGGGCCGCCGCCGCGGTACGGGGCGGTGGTGGTCGCCGACGTGCGTCTCGGCCCGCCGGGGATCGGCGCGGGCACGGCCGCCTCGGCGAGCGCGACGGCGGTGCGGGTCACCGCTCCGCCCGGTCCCGTGCTGCGGGCGACGACAGTCCTGCGCGCGGAGCTGCTGGAGGTCACCGAGGGGCTGTCGCCGCAGGCGCGGGGCCTCGTACCGGGTGCGGCGGTGGGTGACACCACCCGGCTTCCCGACGACCTGGACGAGGCCATGCGGACCACCGGGCTGACCCACGTCACCGCGGTGTCCGGCAGCCACTTCGCGATCGTGGTGGCGACGCTCACCGTCGCCTGCGCGGTCCTGCGCCTGCCCCGCGCCGCGCGGGTGGTGCTCCTCGTCGTCGGCGCGGTCGGGTTCGTGCTGCTGGTGCGGCCCGAGCCCAGCGTGCTCCGTGCGGCCTGGACCTGCTCCGTCACCCTGCTCGCCCTGGCGCTCGGACGGCCCGCCGCCGGGCCGCCGGCGCTCGCGGTCGCCTCCACCGTGCTGCTCGTCGTCGACCCGTGGATGTCGCGGTCCTTCGGGTTCGCCCTGTCGTGCGCCGCGACGGCGGGCATCATCCTGCTCACGGGCCCGATCGCCCGGCGCCTGGACCCGTGGTGCGGGCGCGTCCTCGCCTTCGCCGTCGCGGTCCCGCTCGCGGCGCAGTCGGCCTGCGGTCCGCTGCTCGTCCTCCTCGACCCGGCCCTCCCGGCGACGGCGGTGCCCGCCAACCTGCTCGCGGCGCCCGCGCTCGTGCCCGCCACCGTGCTCGGTCTCGTGGCGACGCTCCTGGCACCCTGGGCGCCCGCGGTGGCCTTCGCCGTCGCGTGGGTCGCCGGTGTCGCGACGGCGTGGATCGCGGCGGTGGCCCGGTTCTTCGCGGCCCTCCCGGGGGCGAGCCTGCCGTGGCCGGGCGGTGTCGGTGGTGCGCTGCTGCTGGCGGCAGGCACGACGGCGGTGCTGTGGGCCGCCCTGCGCAGGCCCCCGGCACGCGGTCCGGTGCGTACTCCCGGGCGTGCCCCCGGGGCCCTGCTGGCGGCGGCGTGGCGCCGTGCCGCTGCCTCGGGCCGTCGAGCGCGCCCGGCACGCGGTCTGCTGGTCGGGGCGCTGAGCGTGGTCCTGCTCGCCGGGGGAGCGCTGCTCGTCACGGCCGGGCCACGACTGGCACCGGGGCTGGTGCCCGGCGGGATGCCGGACGACTGGCAGGTGGTGGCGTGCGACGTGGGCCAGGGCGACACCCTGGCGATCCGCAGCGGAGCGCGCGCCGCCGTCGTCGTCGATGTCGGTCCGCCGGGTGACGCGGCAGCGCGGTGCCTCGAGCGGCTGGGCGTGGAGCGCATCGACCTGCTCGTGCTGAGCCACTTCCACACCGATCACGTCGGCGGCCTGGACGCCGTGCTGGCCGGTCGCCCGGTGCGTGCCGCCGTCGTCTCGCCGCTCGACGACCCGGCCGCGCCTGCGGGTCGGGCACGGGGCGCGCTGGCCGACGCCGGCGTGCCGGTCTCCGCGGGGACCACCGGACAGCGAGGTGCCGCGGGCACGGTGACCTACCAGGTGCTGGCGGCCGACCCGGCGCCCGGCGGCGGCGCGGGCGCGGCGAACGATGCGAGCGTGGCGCTGGCCTTGCGGACGGGGAGCGGGATCGACGTCGTCGCCCTCGGCGACCTGGAGGAGCCGGGTCAGGAGCGCCTGGTGGGGCTGCTCGCTCCGTCGGGGCTGCCCGACGGACCGGTCGAGGTGCTCAAGATGGCCCATCACGGCTCGGCGTCGCAGTCCGCCGACCTCGCCCGGCTCCTCGCCCCCCGCGTCACGCTGGTGCCGGTCGGGGAGAACGACTACGGCCACCCCACCAGCTCGGCGCTCGCCCTGTACGCGGCGGTGGGCTCGCGCATCGTGCGGACGGACGAGTGCGGGACGTCGGCGCTGACGGTCCGCGAGGGCGGCCTGGAGCTCACCTGCGCGCGTCGCTCGTGACATCGGTGGCACCGGCACGGCCGGCGCCACCGACGCGTCACGGTGAGCCGCCGGGGGAACGGCTCACATCGTCTCGGGCACGGCGTCTCGATCGCCGTGCCCGAGCCGGTCCATCGTGCGCCGTCGGGGGTGCTCAGCGCGTCTGTCGTTCGACGTATTCTTCGAGCACCCACCGGGCCACCTGCACGCGGGAGCCGACACCCAGCTTGGTGCGGATGCGTTCCACGTGGGTGCGGGCCGTGCCCGGAGAGATCACGAGCCGCTCGGCGATCTGCGGGTTCGTCAGGCCGTCGGCCACGAGCTCGGCCACCTCCAGCTCGCGCGGCGTGAGCAGGTCGGTGCCGTGCCTGTGGAACGCCGTCCGCCGCCCCAGGGCCACCACCTCGGCGATGGACAGGGCCGGCTGGCCGCCCATGGTCTCCGTGTCCTCCGGTTCCGGAGACCCCATGCGTCGCCGCATCTCCGCGGCGGCGCGGTGGCAGTCGGCGGCGTCCTGCGCCCGGCCGGTGGCCGCCAGGACGAGGGCGAGCTCGTCGACCAGCGGGGCGGCCTCGGCGAGCGCGTTGTAGGGTGCCAGGTCGTCGAGCCCCCCGAGGAGGAGCGTCGCCGCGGAGCCGAAGTCACCGCGGCGGCGCGCCAGGACACCGAGATGGCCCTGCACCCGGCCGGCCAGCCACACCGGCGGATGGACCGCGAAGATCTCGCGTGCCTCCTCGAGGAGCTGCTCGGCGGCGGCGTCCTGGCCGGCCTCCAGCTCGATCCCGCCCAGGTTGGCGCACCACAGAGCGTGCAGGCGGGGGTCGGTCTGCGGGTCGTACAGCGCGCGCACCTGCCGATAGGCGTCGCGGGCGTCGTCGAACCGTCCCTGGGCCGCCGCGACGTCACCGGTGACCGCGATGGCGAAGGGCAACCACGCGGCCGGCTCGCCGCGGCGGATCCTCTCGAGGGCGTCGTGCGCGTGCTCGGCCGCGTCGTCGAGCAGGCCGAGGATGCGCTCCTGGTCGGCGAGCATGTACTCGAGCACCGCGCGGCCGGAGCCCTCGAGGACGGCGATGGCGGCCTTGCTGCGGTCCAGCCCGAACCGGATGCGGCCCGTGACCCGCCAGAACCGGATGGTGCCGGTGAGCAGGGCGACGAGGGTGGGTGCGTCGCGTGCGGCGATGGCGCTGTCGATGGCCGCGACGACGTCGTCGTGCAGCTCTTCGAGCTCGCGGATCTGGTCGGGGGAGAAGTAGCGGTCGCGGTCGCGCTGCGCGCTGATCCGGGCCAGCACGGCGCGTCGGTGGGCGGCGGTCACCTCGGTGCGGGCCTCGTCGTCGAGGTGGGCGCGGGCGTGCTCGCGGACGACGGCGAGCATCCGGTACCTCGTCGCGACGCCGGCGGTGTCGACGGCCAGCAGCGAGTGGTCGACGAGCTCCCCCAGCGCCTGCGTGACCTGGGCCGGCGGGGTGCCGGGCGCACAGACGTCGCGGGCCAGCGCGGCGTCGAAACCTCCCACGAACGCTCCGAGCCGGCGGTAGAGGTCGGCGCCCGTGGGGGTCAGGAGGTCCAGGCTCCAGTCGAGCGAGGCGGTCATCGTGCGCTGGTGGGCCGTGCCGCCACGCATCGCGGGCAGTCGCAGGCCCTCGGCGAGCCGGGCGTCGAGCTCGGCCGGGGTCACCGAGCGCAGCTGGGTGGCGGCCAGGACCAGGGGCAGCGGCAGGCCGTCGAGCCGTCGGCACACGGAGAGCAGCGCAGCGCCCTCCGGACCTGTCGGGTCCACGTGGGCGCCGAGCGCGTTCGCCCGTGCGGTCAGCAACCGCACCGCCGGGCCCGGCGCGCCGTCGTCGGTCAGGGGCAGCGGCCCGAGGCTGAGACGGCGCTCGCCGGGGACGTCCAGGGGGCGCCGGCTCGTGGCGACGAGCGTCAGCTCGGGGCAGGCCGCCGCGACGACGCCGACCAGGTGGGCAGCGGCGTCGAGGACGTGCTCGCAGTTGTCGAGGACGATCAGGGCCGGCCCGCGGCGGAGCTCCGCGGCGAGGACGTCGTGCGGGTCGCCCAGGGAGGAACGCAGGCCGACCTCGTGCAGCACGTGCACCACCACGTCCTCGGGATGGTCGACGACCGTGAGGTCCACGAACCAGCGGCGCCCGAACTGACCGACGAGGCGGTGACCGACCTCTACGGCGAGCGACGTCTTGCCGGACCCGCCCACGCCCGTGATGGTCACGACGGACTGGCTGGCCGCGTCGACGGCGTCGAGGACCGCCTGGACCTCCTGCTCGCGGCCCAGCAGTCGCGTGCGGCGTGCGGCGAAGGTCGGCGCGTCGGTCGGGCTGCGGTCCACCGGTTCATGCAACCACGTGCGCCGGGCAGCAGCAGCGGGAGCCGGCAAGGGCTCGGGCGCACGGTGGTCCACGGCGTCAGCCGGCGAGCAGCCGGCGCAGGGTGTCGAACCGCTGGTCCCACGTCCAGGCGCCTCGTACCCAGGCCGGCCCGTCGGCCCCCATGCGGCGGCACCGGGCAGGATCGGCGAGCAGCTCGACCAGGCGTCGGGCGACGTCGTCCGGGTCGGTGCCGTCCACGACGAACCCGGTACCGCCGTCGCGCACCGCGTCGGGCGCGCCGCCGGAGCTGCCCACGACCACGGGGAGCCCCGCGGCCTGGGCCTCGAGGTAGACGATCCCGAGCCCTTCGACCTCGAGCCCGCCGCGCCGGCTGCGCGACGGCATGGCGAAGACGTCGGCCGCCGCGTAGAACGCCGGCATCGCGGTGTGGGGGTGCCCGCCGGCCAGCACCACGCGGTCGGCCAGGTCGCGGTCGGAGACCAGGCGGCGCAGCCGACCGGCGTCGGGCCCGTCGCCGACGATCAGCAGCCGCGCGTCGGGCACGTCCCGCAGGACCGCGGGCAGCGCGCGGACGAGCGTGTCCTGCCCCTTGCGCTCCACGAGCCGGGCGGCGCACAGCACGACCGGGGCGTCCGGCGGGATCCCGTAGCGCGCGCGCACCTCCCGGCCGCCGGCCGGGTCGGTGCCCGCGAACGTCTCGGGATCGACGCCGGGGGAGAGGCGCACCGCTCGGGCCGCGGCTTCGGGACCGACGGCGTCCGCCAGCGTGCCGACCGTGCGGTCGGAGAGGTAGGTGAGGTGGTCCACGTCCCGGCCGATGCGTCGCAGCGCTGCGCGGGTGCCCGGCACGCGCGCCCACCACAGCTCGTGCCCGTGGGTGGTGGCGACGATGCGACGCACGGAGGTGCGGCGGCGCAGCGCGGCGGCCATCAGGCCCAGCGGCGCGGCGGCTCCGAACCACACGCTGTCGCAGCCGTGCTCCTCGACGAGCCGCACGACCTGCCGCGTGCGGGCCGGCGTCGGCAGGAGCATGCGGGTGTCGGCGCGCACCACCGGGTAGGGCAGGTTGCGGTCGAACGCCTCCTGCCCGGGCGTCGAGGAGGTGTGGACGATGACCTCGGCAGGGTCGAACCGGGAGGTCATCGCATGGACGAACGTCTCGATGCCGCCCTGCCGGGGTGGGAAGTCGTTCGTGACGACGAGGGTCCGAGGCACCGGCTCAGGCTACCGGGGGCGGCCGCGAGGTGTCGGTGCGGTCTGGCAGGCTGGACCCGTGCCACCGACCTCCTCGCGCTCCCGCTCCGCGCGCCGCCCGAAGGCCCCGGCGAACGCCCGGCGCTGGGACGACCCGACCCTCGCCCCGGTCGTGCTCGTGCGCGGCCCCGAGGGGCTCCTCGCGGAGCGGGCCGTCGACGGCGTGGTGGAGCTGGCGCGGGCACGCGACCCGGAGGTCGAGAAGGTCGAGCTCGAGGCCGCCGCGTACGTGGGTGGCGAGCTGACGGTCGCCGCGAGCCCGTCGTTGTTCGGCGAGGCCAAGGTCGTGGTCGTCCGCGGTGCGGAGGCGTGCACGGAGGACCTGGTCGCCGACGTGGTCGACTACGTCGCGGCCCCGGACCCGGAGGGCGTGGTCGTCGTCGTGCACGCCGGCGGCAACCGTGGCAAGCGGATGCTCGACGCGATCCTGGCGTCGGGAGCGCCGGTGCTGCAGTGCGACGCCATCGGCCGCGACGCCGACAAGGTGGCGTTCGTCTCCGGCGAGCTGCGGGCGGCCCGGCGCCGGGCCGAGCCTGCCGCGGTGCGCGCGCTGGTGGACGCGCTGGGCAACGACCTGCGCGAGCTCGCCTCGGCGTGCGCCCAGCTCGTCGCCGACACCACGGGCACGATCGGGGAGGCGACCGTCGACCGCTACTACGGCGGGCGCGTCGAGGCGACAGGGTTCAAGGTGGCCGATGCCGCCGTCGCCGGGGATGCCGGCTCGGCGGTGGCGCTCCTGCGGCACGCGTTGGACACCGGTGCGGACCCGGTACCCGTCGTGGCCGCCCTCGCCCTGCGGCTGCGCACCCTGGCGCGGGTCGCTGCCATCCGGGGCGGGGCGACGACCGCACGGGAACAGGGGCTCCAGGACTGGCAGGTGCGCAACGCGAACCGCGACCTCGCCCGGTGGACGCCGGAGGGGCTGGCCGCGGCGATCGGGGCTGTCGCCCAGGCCGACGCCGACGTCAAGGGTGGTGGCCGCGACCCGGTCTATGCGGTCGAGAAGGCCGTCCTGACGATCGCCCGCGCGCGCAGCATGCGCTGACGGCTCGGGCCGCTCGTTCGGCTCGGGCAGCTCGCCCCGGACCGCGCCGCACGAGCGAGAGGGCGCCGTTCCCGACGGGGAACGGCGCCCTCCGGCACCAGCTGTGCGTCAGCTCAGAGCGAGTCGACGGCCTTCGCGATGGCCGACTTGCGGTTGGCCGCCTGGTTGGCGTGGATGACGCCCTTCGACGCGGCCTTGTCGAGCTTGCGCGTCGCGGTCTGCAGGGCAGCCGTGGCGGCCTCCTTGTCACCGGCGGCGACGGCGGCACGAACCTTGCGGATGTGCGTCTTCAGCTCCGACTTGACGGTCTTGTTGCGCAGACGAGCCTTCTCGTTCGTCTTGATGCGCTTGATCTGGGACTTGATGTTTGCCACTGGAGTACTTCCTGGTGTGTTCGCCTGTCGGCGAGCGGATAGGTCGTAGAGGGCGGCCGCAGCTCCGGGACTGGGGTGGGGAACCCGTGGAGAGGAGCTGTGACTGTGCCCGCCGACCTGGGCGGACACGCAGCGCACTAGATTACCAGCCTCAGACCCTTCGCGCCATCGCCTCGGCCACGCGGTCGAAGGCGCGACGCTCGAGCACCGCGCCCTCCCGCCGGACGGCACCCGGGTCCACGCGGATCACGCGGTCCAGACGGACCTCGCTCGCCCGGCCCTGCCGGTCCCAGGGACCGCTGCCGATGTCCATCCAGTACCGGCCGTACCGCGCCTCCCGTTCGGCGTCGAGGTCGTGGTCCCGGCTCGTGAGCTGCAGGCCGAGCAGCCACGGCCCGTCGCGCCCCACCAGGAGGACCGGCCGGTCCTTGCCCCGCGTGGCGTCCTCCTCGAACGGCACCCACGTCCAGACGATCTCGCCCGGGTCCGGGGCGCCGTCGGGGCGCGGGGAGTACCTCGTGCGGACCGTCCCGACGAAGTCGCCCGGGTACGTCGTCGCGCGGGGCGGCGGAGCCCCGGGCGTCCGGGTCGAGGTGCCGACCTTGGGGCGCCCGCCCCGTGGCCGGGCGCCGGTCAGGGAGCCGAGGGCTCGTGCGGCGCGCAGCAGCGTCGTCGTCCAGCGAGGCGTTCTCACGGGTGTCAGCGTACGGCGGTGGCGGACCCGTGCGCCCGCGAGCTCACCGTGCGGTGAACGTCGGGCTGCGCCGGGCGAGGAACGCGTCGACGGCTTCACGGTGGTCCGCGCTGCGCCCGAGCGCGTCCTGCTCCGCGGCCTCCGCGGCCAGCGTCTCCGTCAGCGGCCGGGTCGTCGCGGCCGCGACGAGGCGCTTGGAGGCCGCGTGGGCGAGCGTCGGGCCGGCGGCGAGACGGCGGGCGAGCTCGCGGGCCGTCGGCAGGACGTCCGCGGCTGGTACGACGCGGCCGCCGATGCCCCACCCGACGGCGCTCTCGGCGTCGAACGTCTCCCCGAGCAGGACGAGCTCGCGAGCGCGAGCCGCGCCCACGGCCCAGGTGAGCGTGGCCGACAGCCCCGTGTCGAACGTCAGGCCGACGCCGCCGAACGCGGTGCCGAGCACCGCGTCGTCGGCGAGCACCCGCAGGTCGCACGCCAGCGCGATCCCGAGGCCGGCTCCGACGCACGCGCCCCGCACGGCGGCGATCACGGGCTTGGGCATCGTGGTCAGCGCCTCGGCGAGGGGGCCGTAGTGGCGTTCGACCGTGCGCTGGGTGGCCCAGGCTCCCGACTCCAGCGACGCGACGTGCTCGCGCAGGTCCTGGCCGACGCAGAAGGCCGGGCCCGCCCCGGTCAGGACCACCGCCCGGACCGTGGTGTCCGCCCCCACCTCCTCGAGCGCGGCGAGCAGGTCCTCCTTGAGTGCCAGGTCGAGCGCGTTACGGGCCTCGGGCCGCTGCAGGGTGACGACGGCGACGGCGTCGTCGCGCTCGACGGTGACGGTGTGCGGCACGGGGGTGCTCCTCACGGGCGGGACGCGGCGGGTGGAGGTGGCGGGCGGTCCGGTCGGCCGTCAGTCAACCAGGGGCCGCGGTCCGCTGGCGAGGGAGACCGTGTCTCAGGGCACGATCGGTGCGGCCAAGGTGGTGTGCAGCGTCGCGGCGTCACCCAGTACCTCGACCTCCGCCTCGGACGGCGTGAGGCGCCGCCAGAGGACCAGGGCGAGCTCGCGCGACGGCCCACGGGCGACGACGGCAGGGTCGCCGTCGCCGAGGGTCCACGACCAGCCCAGGTCCGTGGCCTCCAGCCCGACGGCGGCGGTCAGCGGGTCCATCCGCCCCAGCCGGACCTGTCGTGGCGCGAACAGGTGCACGACCTCGTCCACGGCGTCGGCCCAGACCGGCGCCGGGACGTCGACGGGTTCCTCGCGGCCGACGGCGGTGGCCGAGCCCAGGCGTGCGGCGCGCAGGTCGTGCAGGTGCACGAGCGTCTCGTGGGCCTGCCGACGCCGCCAGAACGAGGCGGGGCCGTTGCCGAGCAGGGTCCACGAGGTCGCGTCGGGGCCGAGCGCGGCCAGCGTGTCCCGGACCTCCGCCGCCTGCTCGGCGTAGAACGGGGCGAGGTCGAACGGGCCGCGCCCGAGCGGGGTCTCCTGGACCCGGCGCGCCTGACCGGCGGCCCAGTGGTGGATGCGGCCCAGGTGAGTCACGAGGTTCCGGACCCGCCAGCGCCCGCACGCCGGGACCGGAGCGGCGGGGTCCGCGCCGTCGACGTCCGCGGCGAAGGCCTCCTGCAGCCGTGCCAGCAGCGCCAGCCGGTCGAGGTCGGCCGCGCCGTCGGTGCGGCGGCCGGAGGACGGGTCGACGGCGGGGGCGGGCGTGGTCATGCCGTCACGGTAGAGGGCGGCGGGACGGTGCTGAAGGCCGGCGCCTGCCACGTGGCGTCGAGGTGCTGCCAACCGGACCGCCGGTGGCATGGGAGAATGACCAGGCCCATCCCGACCGGCCCGACCCGACGGAGCGAGACGCGTTGCCCATCCCGTCCCCCGCGCTGAGCGAGCGCATCCAGCCCAACGCCACCGCGCCCGAGCTGATCCGCAACTTCTGCATCATCGCGCACATCGACCACGGCAAGTCGACGCTCGCGGACCGCATGCTGCAGCTCACCGGTGTGGTGCAGCCGCGCGACGCACGCGCGCAGTACCTCGACCGGATGGACATCGAGCGCGAGCGCGGCATCACGATCAAGTCCCAGGCCGTGCGCATGCCGTGGCAGCTCGGCGACGAGCCGTACGCGCTGAACATGATCGACACCCCGGGCCACGTCGACTTCACCTACGAGGTCTCCCGCTCGCTCGCCGCGTGCGAGGGCGCCGTGCTCCTGGTCGACGCCGCCCAGGGCATCGAGGCGCAGACGCTCGCCAACCTGTACCTGGCGATGGAGAACGACCTGGAGATCGTCCCGGTCCTGAACAAGATCGACCTGCCGGCCGCCCAGCCGGAGCGGTACGCCGAGGAGCTCGCCAACCTCGTCGGCGGCGACCCGGCGGACGTCCTCAAGGTCTCGGGCAAGACGGGCGAGGGTGTCGAGCCGCTGCTGGACCGCATCGTCGAGCGCGTCCCCGCGCCCGTGGGCGACCCCGACGCCCCCGCCCGGGCGATGATCTTCGACTCGGTCTACGACACCTACCGCGGTGTGGTGACGTACGTCCGCGCCATCGACGGCGACCTGAACCCGCGCGAGCGCATCCAGATGATGTCGACCCGGGCCACGCACGAACTGCTCGAGATCGGGGTCATCTCGCCCGAGCCCATCAAGACCAACGGCCTCGGTGTGGGGGAGGTGGGCTACCTCATCACCGGCGTGAAGGACGTCCGCCAGTCCAAGGTGGGTGACACGGTCACGACCGCCAACAAGCCGGCGACCCAGGCCCTCGGCGGGTATGCCGAGCCGAAGCCGATGGTCTTCTCGGGCCTCTACCCGGTCGACGGCTCCGACTACCCGACGCTGCGCGACGCGCTCGACAAGCTCAAGCTCAACGACGCCGCGCTGAACTACGAGCCGGAGACGTCCGTGGCGCTCGGTTTCGGGTTCCGCGTCGGGTTCCTCGGCCTGCTGCACCTCGAGATCGTGCGCGAGCGCCTCGAGCGCGAGTTCGATCTCGACCTCATCTCGACCGCCCCGAACGTCGTGTACGACGTGACGATGGAGGACGGCACCGAGGTCAAGGTGACCAACCCGTCCGAGTTCCCGGGCGGCAAGATCAAGGAGGTCCGCGAGCCCGTGGTCAAGGCCACGGTCCTGGCCCCCAGCGAGTTCGTCGGCACCGTGATGGGCCTGTGCACCGACCGGCGCGGCACCATGCAGGGCATGGACTACCTGTCCGAGGACCGGGTCGAGCTGCGCTACACGCTGCCCCTGGCGGAGATCGTGTTCGACTTCTTCGACGCCCTGAAGTCCCGCACGCGGGGTTACGCGTCCCTGGACTACGAGCCCGTCGGCGACCAGGCCGCGGACCTCGTCAAGGTGGACATCCTGCTGCAGGGCGACCAGGTGGACGCGTTCAGCGCCATCGTGCACAAGGACGCGGCCTACGAGTACGGCGTGAAGATGACCGCCAAGCTCAAGGAGATCATCCCGCGCCAGCAGTTCGAGGTGCCCATCCAGGCCGCCGTCGGCGCTCGCGTCATCGCCCGCGAGACGGTGCGCGCGATCCGCAAGGACGTGCTCGCCAAGTGCTACGGCGGTGACATCTCCCGCAAGCGCAAGCTGCTCGAGAAGCAGAAGGAGGGCAAGAAGCGCATGAAGAACATCGGGTCGGTCGAGGTCCCGAAGGACGCGTTCATCGCCGCCCTGTCCTCCGACGGCGCGGGCGGCAAGGAGACCAAGGACAAGAAGAAGTAGCGTGCCGGCCCTTCCCGACGGCGAGGCCGTCCCGGCCGACGGCGCGCTGCCCTCCTTCGTGGCTCGGCACGGGGCGCACGACGCCGGCCGGTTCGGCGTGTACGTGCACGTGCCGTTCTGCTCGGTGCGGTGCGGGTACTGCGACTTCAACACCTACACGGCCTCGGAGCTGGGTGGTGGCGCCTCGCAGCTCGCCTACGCGACGACGGCGTTGCGGGAGGTCGACCTGGCCGCTCGCGTCCTGGACCGCGCGGGCCTGGGTGACCGGCCGGTGTCGACCGTGTTCTTCGGCGGGGGTACCCCGACCATGCTGCCGGCCACGGATCTCGCCCGCGTCCTGACCGGCGTGCGCGACGCGTGGGGCCTGGCGCCGGACGCCGAGGTCTCGACGGAGGCCAACCCCGACTCCGTGACCCCGGAGTCCCTGGCCGTGCTCGCCGAGGCGGGGTTCACGCGCGTCTCGTTCGGGATGCAGTCCGCGGTGCCGCACGTGCTGGCCACGCTCGAGCGCACGCACGATCCCGCCCGCGTCCCCGACGTGGTGCGCTGGGCGCGGGAGGCGGGCCTGGACGTCTCGCTCGACCTCATCTACGGCACGCCGGGGGAGTCCACCGACGACTGGCGGACCTCGGTGGAGGCCGCGCTGGCCACGGGCGTCGACCACGTCTCGGCGTACGCGCTCGTGGTCGAGGCGGGCACCAAGATGGCCGCTCAGGTACGCCGCGGCGAGGTCCGCCTGCCGGACGAGGACGACCAGGCCGTCAAGTACGAGATCGCGGACGACCTGCTCACCGCGGCGGGTCTCGGCTGGTACGAGGTGAGCAACTGGTCCCGCGGGCCCGAGCATGCCTGCCGGCACAACCTCGCCTACTGGCGGGGCGACGACTGGTGGGGCATCGGCCCGGGGGCGCACTCCTACGTCGGCGGACGTGCCGGGCCCGACGGCGGTGCCGCGGCCGGGGAGCACGCCGGCGTGCGCTGGTGGAACGTCAAGCACCCGCGGCGCTACGCCGCCGCGCTCGAGGCCGGCGGGTCGCCGGGTGCCGGACGCGAGCTGCTCAGCCGGGACGAGGCGCACCTGGAACGTGTCATGCTCGGGGTGCGGCTGGCCGAGGGGCTGGACCTCACGGTCCTGGACGCGGGCGGCCGCCGCGCCGTCGCCGGGCTCGTGGCCCGGGAGCTGCTGGACGGTACGGCGGCCGTGCGGGGGCGCGCGGTGCTCACGCGCCGGGGGCGGCTGCTCGCCGACACCGTGGTGCGCGAGCTGACCGCCGGCGTCGGCTGACCGCTACCTGATGAAGCGGATGGTCAACGGGTAGCGGTACCACTCGTCCCGCGAGGCGGCCATCGCTCCGAGGATCCCGAAGACGACCGCGCCGACCCACGCGACGAACACCAGGAACATCCCGAAGACGCTGAGCAGCCCGATGATCGGGATGACCGCGATCACGGTGGACACGATCGGGATGCCGACGTAGGCGAGCAGCAGGGTGAGCTGGAAGTTGAGTGCTTCCTTGCCCTGGTCGTCCAGGCGCCGGCTGCGGTCCTTGTAGATCAGCCACACGACGAGCGGGACGACGAACGACGTGACGATCCCGCCGGCGTGCGCGACGACCGACCAGGTCCGCTCGTCGGCCGGTGCGACCGGGGCCGGCGGGACGGCGGCGTACTGGGCAGGGGGCGGCTGGTGGGAATGGGGGTGGGGATGGGGCTGCTGAGGCTGCTGGGGCGGTGTCGGCTCGGTCAACGAGATCCTCCGTCGTGCGTCGTCATGCGTGGAATGTCCGCAGGCACGCTAGCCGGGCGCAGCGAGGCCGAGGGGTGACTTGACCCGGAGTTGAGGTCATTTCACCCGCTCGGCGGGCCGTCACTTCACGAGACGCAGGGTGAGCGGGTAGCGGTAGGCCTCGTACCGGTTGACGGTGATGGCCGCGATGATGGCCAGGACCAGTCCGGTGATCCAGGCGGCGACGAGGATCAGCCAGCCGATGAGGATCAGGGTGGTGATCCATCCGACGATGACCACGATGAGCAGCGTGATCTGGAAGTTCAGCGCCTCCTTGGCCTGGTCGGCGACGAAGGCGCTGCGGTCGCGCAGCACGAGCCAGATGATCAGCGGGGCCAGCAGCCCGAGCGTCCCGCCGGTCACGGCCGCCACCAGGAGGGGGCCGATGTGGGCGAGGATCGCCCACGTGCGCTCGTCGGACTGCGACAGCGGCCTGGGCCCGTAGGGCTGCTCGGGCGGCGGCGGCGGTGTGTGGGTCATGCATCCATCCTGGCAGAGGACGGTGCGCGTTCCCAGATGTCGGACGATTCGGGCGCTCCGGTGGCGCGTCCTGGCGGAGCACCGGAGAGTGGTCTCGGCCCACCGATGAGGAGGAATCATGAGCGAGAGCACGCCGAGGCCGCCGGGCGAGCCGGAGGACCCCTACAACCCGCCGCCGTCCCCAGGACCGCCGCCGCAGGAGCCCTACCCCCAGCAGCCGTACCAGCGGGAGCCCTCCCAGCAGCCCGCCCAGCCGTACCAGCAGCCGATCGGCGAGCGACCGGTGGGCGAGCCGCCCGCAGGCGAGCCGTCGTTCTACGCGGGGGCGGCGTCGTCGGCGGCGGACGTGGCGCGCAACGACACCAAGGGCTTCTTCGGTGCGCTGTTCGACTACTCGTTCCTGAACTACGTGACGCCCAAGGTCGTCAAGATCGTCTACGTCATCGTCACGGTGCTCATCGCCCTGGGCTGGTTGGTGGCCCTCGTCGCGGCGTTCTCCAACAGCGTCTGGGCCGGTATCGGGTTCCTGCTCTTCGGCTGGATCATCGCGCTCGTCTACCTGGCGATCGCCCGCATCACGCTCGAGTTCTACCTCGCCGTGGTGTCGATCTCCGAGAAGGTCAACCACTACGCCCGTCGCGACGGGATGCTCTGATCACGCCGTCACGAAGTCGATGAGCTCCTCGACCCGGCCCAGCAGGGCCGGGTCGAGGTCTCGGAAGTCCCGGACCGAGGCGAGGATCCGCTGCCAGGCCCGGCCCACGTCCGCGGGGCCGGACGCCGGCCACCCGAGCTCACGCAGGATGCCGATCTTCCACTCGGTGCCGCGGTCGATCGTGGGCCACGCCGGCAGCCCGACCCGGGCCGGCCGCACCGCCTGCCAGACGTCGACGTAGGGATGACCCAGCACGAGCACCGTGCCGGCGGGGACGGTGCGCAGCGCGGCGTCGGCCAGGCGCTGCTCCTTGGCCCCGGGCACCAGGTGGTCCACCAGCACCCCGACCCGACGCTCGGGCGTGGGGGCGAAGTCCGCCAGGGCGTCGGCGAGGTTGTCGACCCCGTCCAGCATCTCCACGACCACGCCCTCGACGCGCAGGTCGTCGCCCCACACCTTCTCGACGAGCTCCGCGTCGTGCTTGCCCTCCACCCAGATGCGCGAGCCGCGGGCCACCCGGGCGCGCGCGCCGTGGACGGCGACCGAGCCGGAGGCGGTCCGGGTTGGCGCCGCGGGGGCACGCGACGTCACGGGTGCGGTGAGCTCGACCGGCTGCCCGTCGACCCAGAAGCCCGGGCCCAGGGGGAACGAGCGCGTCCTGCCGCGCCGGTCCTCGAGCACCACCAGGTGCATCCCGCCCGACTTCTCCACGCGGACGACGGCGCCCACCCAGCCGGTCTGCACCTCCTCGACCACGAGGCCGTGCTCGGCGGGCTGCGGCCGGGACGAGGGGCGACGGCGGTGGTGCGCCGACCCGTCCGGGGCGCCCGGGGCGCGGTTCGAGGCGGCGGCGAGGACGTCGGATCCGTAGCGGTCGTGCACGCGGGTGAGCCTAGGCAGCGACGGCGCGGACCGCGGTGACCGACACGCTCGCCACCGCGGCGGGCCGGCGGGCTACCCGCCGACCGCCGTGCGGGCGACCACGGCCGCCTCGGTGCGGGAGGCGACGCCGAGCTTGCGCAGGATCGCCGAGACGTGCACGGACGCCGTCTTGCGCGAGATGTACAGCCGCTCGGCGATCTGGCCGTTCGTCAGGCCCGCGGCGACGAGCTCGAGCACCTGGCGCTCGCGGTCGGTGAGCCCGCCGATCCCCGTCCGGACGTCCTGGTGCGGGGCCCGGCGGGGGACCGCGGGACCGGCGTCGTCGAGGAGGGCTGCCGCGCGGTCCCGCACGTACCCCGCGCCGATGGCTCCGGCCGCCTCGACGGCGCGGGTCAGCAGGGCGCGGGCCTCGGCCTTGTCGCCGGTCTCGAGCCGCTGCCGGCCGTCGCGCCACAGGGCGTAGGGCCGCAGGTGTGCCGGCGCGCCGTCGTCGGGGCTCAGGCGCGCGACGGCGGCCCATGGCCCCTCGCCGAGCTCGGCGTCGAACACCGCCGACCACACGGGGTGGGTGGGCCAGAACGACGCGCGCTCCAGGGCGGCACGGAACGGCGCGGTGTCGGTCTCGCGACCGGCCTCCCTGGCCCGGGCGACGGCGCGGGCGGCGACGGCGAGGACCGGCAGGGCGTACGCACCGGAGAGCCACGCGGGTGCGGTGACCGGGGCGACCAGCTCGAGGGCGTCGTCGAGGTCGTCACGGGCCAGCGCGATCTCGGCGAGCGTGCTGCGCACGCGCGACCGCACCTGCAACTCCAGGCGTTCGTGCCGCAGCCACACCGCGCGGTGCCGCCGGGCCATCGTCACGGCGCGGTCGACGTCGCCACGCCACAGCGTGAGCCAGGTCCACCGTTCCGCGAGGTAGACCGCGTACGTGCTGGGCTCGACGAGCGTCGTGGCGCGTTCGTACCAGGCCGCCGCCTCGTCCCAGCGGCCCAGGGAGATCAGCGCCTCGGTGACGTTGCCCTCGAGCATGGCGAAGCTCACCCGGCCGGCCCCGCGCGCCCGGGCCCGGTCGGCGCCCTCCTGGGCGATGCGGCGTGCCTCGTCGAAGTGCCCGAGCTTGATCCGCGTGTCCGAGGCGTTGGTGAAGTACCGGGCGAGCGAGGGCCAGTCGTCGCCGGCCAGCCGCCGGCTCTCCTGGAGGTCGCCGACGGCGTCGAGGTCGCCGGCGTTGATCCGAGCCAGGGCGCGGGCGTTGACGAGCGCGGAGAGCGTCGAGGTGTCCCCGGCCGCCGTCGCGGCCTCGATGCCGGCCGTGGCCGCGCGCACCGCCTCGTCGGTCCGACCGGCGAGCATCGCCGCCCGGGCCTGGAGGCGGAGCATCGCCGCCAGCGCCGCCGGGTCGTCCGTCGGCGCGATGGCCAACGCGTCGCGCAGCATCTCCTCGCCGGCCACGTCGCCCGTGCGCAGCGCGTACGTCGCGGCGACCGCCAGCGACCACGCGCGGCCGGCGGGGTCGTCGGCCGGCCACTCGGCGTGGGCCTGGCGGGCCAACGTCCGCGCTCGGTCCAGCCGCGTCGCGTCCTTCTGCGCGTCGGCGACGCGCAGGAGCAGCTCGTGGTGCGTGGTCCCCGCCACCGAGGCGGCGTCGTCGACGGTCTCCCACAGCTCGAGGGCGCGCTCGCCGAGCGCCACGGCCGTGGACACCGCCGCGTCGTCGCCGGCCGCCGCCTGGGCCGCGACCGCCGTGGCCAGCGCCCGGTCGAGCACGCGCGCCCGCCACCAGTGGTCGGCGACCTCGGCCAGCCGGGCCACCGTGGCCGGGCCGGTCGAGAGCGCCTCGGCGTACGCCGTGTGCAGGCGGCGGCTCTCCGTGGGCAGCAGCTCGGCGTCGACCGCCTCCTGCATCAGGGCGTGCCGGAACCGGTAGCCGTCCGGCTCGACGACGAGCACGAGGGCGTCGACGGCCTCGCGGGCGGCCGGCTCGGCGGCGGCGAGCGCGTCTCCGCCCAGCACGGCCTCGAGCACGTCGTGGGTGGCGCGGGCGCCCCCGGCGGCCACGAGGCGGCAGAACGTCTGGGCGTC
The DNA here is from genome assembly GCF_023015685.1 of Isoptericola sp. S6320L. Lineage (NCBI taxonomy): Bacteria > Bacillati > Actinomycetota > Actinomycetes > Micrococcales > Promicromonosporaceae > Isoptericola > Isoptericola sp. S6320L. The sequence goes on along the minus strand of NZ_JALKAT010000016.1, from coordinate 50,515 downwards.
GGCCGAGAGCTGGGAGTAGCGCAGGAGCAGCACGTCGCGCAGCGAGGTCGGCATGTCCTCGTCCAGGCACGACGCGAGCTCCTCGACGTAGAACGGCACCCCCTCGGAGCGTTCGACGAGGTCGGCCAGGTCCGTGCCGTCCAGGATGTCGGCGTCGCCGTCGTCGAGCACGGCGCGGGCGAGCTCGGCGACCTCGGCCTCGCCGAGGCGCGGCACCTCGACGCGGGTGACGAGCCGGGCGCGGTCGAGCTCGGCGAGCGTCGCGCGCAACGGGTGGCGCCGGCCGACGTCGTCGCTGCGGTAGGTGGCCACGACGCACAGGGCGGTGGTGCGTGCGGCGCGGGCGAGGCGCGCCAGGACGGCGCGGGCGACGTCGTCGGACCAGTGCAGGTCCTCGATCACCACCAGCAGCGGCCGCTCGGTGGCGAGCGTGGCGAGGAGGTCGGCCAGGACATCGGGGGCGCGGCCGGCGCCGACGTCGGGCCGGACGTCGACGAGCCCGGGCACGACGGCGCCGAGCGCGTCCGCGGCGGGCCCCGCGGCCGCGAGGGCGTCGGCGGTGCCGAGGGCTGCGACGACGTCGCGCAGCACCCCCTCCACCCCGGCGTACGGCACGGGGCCGGACCCCGAGTCCGCGCACTGGCCGCGGACGACGAGGACGTCGTCGTCGACCGCGGCGAGGAGCTCGGTGACGAGCCGGGTCTTGCCGATCCCGGCCTCGCCGGACAGCAGCACGGTGTCGCCGTGGCCGTGCACGGCCGCCGCCAGGGTGTCGCGGAGGGTCGTGAGCTGGCCGGCGCGCCCGACCAGCGGGGAGGCATCGAGTGGCACCCTGCCATCGTGCCAGGTGATCCTGCCGCGCAGGTCCGGGCGCAGGTCCGGGCGCAGGTCCGGTCGCAGGGTCGCGCTCATGCCGGCCGGCGCCCCCGCACGGCGAGGCGGGGGAGCCGGAGCCACGACGGGCCTGCCGTCGCCGGGACACGGGGACCGGCTGCATCGCGCTCCCTGGCCTGCCGCACCCGCTCGGCGCGCCGGACCTGCTCCGACTCCTGCAGACGGTGGAGCGTGTGGTGCTCGAGGGGGTGCATAGTCGCCTCCGTGGTCAAGGCGGGCCGCCGCTCGGCCCTCCGTACGACGAGCCTGGGCGTCTGAGGCAGGCGTCGGCATCGGGCAGCCGCCTCGTCTCTCGCGACCGGCCGGGCCGTCGCTGCCCCTGAGGTACCTCACGCCGGCACGGGGGCCGGTCCGTGTCGGTGTCCGTGGAGACGCGTAGGATGGCACTCAGCGATCGAGAGTGCTAAAGGTACGGCCGCGCGAACGACAGCCAGATGTGCTCGGTGGAGGGAGGCGCAGGAGTGAGCGAGGAACGTCGTCTCGAGGTGCTGCGCGCCATCGTGGAGGACTACGTCACCACCCGGGAGCCCGTGGGCTCGCGCGTCCTGACCGAGCGGCACCGCCTCGGTGTCTCGCCCGCCACGATCCGCAACGACATGGCGGCGCTCGAGGAGGAGGGATACATCGCCCAGCCGCACACGTCGGCCGGGCGGGTGCCCACCGACGCCGGCTACCGGCTCTTCGTCGACCGTCTCGCCGAGGTGCGGCCCCTGACGATCCCGCAGAAGCGGGCCATCGAGACGTTCCTGTCCGAGGCCGTCGACCTGGACGACGTCCTGGTCCGGGCGGGCCGGCTGATCGCCCAGCTCACCGGCCAGGTGGCCGTGGTGCAGTACCCGTCGCTGCGCCGGTCCGGGCTGCGCCACCTCGAGATCGTCCCGGTGGCCCGCGACCGCCTGCTCGTCGTCGTCATCACCGACACGGGGCGGGTCGAGCAGCGCTTCTGCGAGCTGCCCGGCACCGCCGACGGTGTCAGCGCTCTCGACGAGGTCACCCTGGCCGAGCTGCGTGCCCGCTTCAACGCCGCCGCCGCCGGCAAGCGGCTCGCGGAGCTGCCCGTCGCCTTCGCCGCCGTGGTGGAGGCCGTCGGCCCGGACCTGGCGGGTGTCGCCGGCGCCGTGGCGGACCTGGTGGTCGACACCCTCGGCCAGGAGAACGAGGAACGGATCGTGCTCGCGGGCACGGCCAACCTCGCCCGTTCCGAGTCCACCTTCGAGCAGGGGCTCAGCCCGGTGCTGGAGGCGCTCGAGGAACAGGTCATCCTGCTGGGTCTGCTGACCGAGATGTCGAGCGACGGCGTGGGCGTGCGGATCGGTCACGAGAACCGGCTCGACGGCCTCACCGAGGCCTCGGTCGTCGTCTCCGACTACGGGTCCGGCGGCGACCCCGTCGCGACCCTCGGCTCGATCGGGCCCACCCGGATGGACTACCCCGGCACCATCGCCTCGGTGCATGCCGTGGCCCGCTACCTCTCCCGCGTGCTGCCGAGCTGAGCCACGCGGAAACCCTGACCAGACTGCGTACGTCACCGAAGAGAGAACTGTGACCGACTACTACGAGACCCTGGGCGTCCAGCGCGACGCCTCGCCCGAGCAGATCAAGAAGGCATACCGCAAGCTCGCCCGCGAGCTGCACCCGGACGTCGCCGGGGCTGCCGGTGAGGAGAAGTTCAAGGACGTCGCCCGCGCCTACGAGGTGCTGTCGAACCGCGAGAAGCGCGAGCAGTACGACCACGGCGTCGACCCGACGGCACCGGGCGGGGGCGCCGGCGGCGGCTTCGGCCAGGGCTTCGGCTTCCAGGACATCTTCGAGACGTTCTTCGGCGGCGGCCAGGCCTCCGGGCCCGTGCCGCGCGCCCGACGGGGCCAGGACGCGCTCGTGCGCATGGACATCGACCTCGTCGAGGCCACGTTCGGCGCCAAGCGCGAGCTGCAGGTCGACACCGCGGTGGTGTGCGGCACCTGCGGCGGCAACGGGTGCCGGCCCGGCACCGACGTGCGCACCTGCGACGTCTGCCACGGCCGCGGCAACGTCCAGCGCGTCGCCCGCTCGTTCCTCGGACAGGTCATGACGACGGCCCCGTGCGCCGCGTGCCAGGGCTTCGGCACGGTCATCCCGGAGCCGTGCGCGGAGTGCTCCGGCGACGGCCGCGTCCGCTCCCGCCGGAGCCTGACGGTCAACGTCCCGGCCGGCGTCGACACCGGCACCCGGATCAAGCTGACCTCGCAGGGCGAGGTCGGCCCGGGCGGCGGCCCCGCCGGGGACCTGTACGTCGAGATCCGCGAGAAGGCCCACGACGTCTTCGTGCGCCGCGGCGACGACCTGCACTGCACCCTCCCGGTGCCCATGACGGCCGCGGCGCTCGGGACCGTGCTCGAGCTGGACACCCTCGACGGCGTCGAGGAGATCGACCTGCGCCCCGGCACCCAGCCGGGCCAGATCCTCACCCTCAAGGGCCTCGGCGTCGGACACCTGCACGGCAACGGTCGCGGCGACCTGAACATCCACGTCGAGGTGCAGGTGCCCACCGAGCTGGACGAGGAGCAGACCACCCTGCTGCACCAGCTCGCCGGCCTGCGGGGGGAGGAGCGGCCCGAGCCGCGGCTCGTGGCAGCGCACCCCGGCGTCTTCTCGCGCCTCAAGGACAAGCTGAGCGGCCGCTGACGTGAGCGCGCCCGTCTTCCTCTCGACGGACGACCTGAGCCGGGTCGCCCCGGGCGAGGTCTTCGTGCTGGGCGGCGACGAGGGCCGCCACGCCGGGGTCGTCCAGCGGCGGGGCCCCGGCGAGAGCCTCGACGTGGTCGACGGCGCCGGCACCCGGCTGCGTGCCGTCGTCGACTCCGTCGACGGCAGCGACGTCCGGCTGCGGGTCGCCGAGCGCGTCACCGAACCCGCGCCCGCCGTCGTGCTCACCCTCGTGCAGGCGCTCGCCAAGGGCGACCGCGACCACCTCGCGGTCGAGGCCGCCGTGGAGGTCGGGGTGGACGCCGTCGTGCCGTGGCAGGCGGACCGGTCCGTCGTCGTCTGGCGCGGGCCGCGGGCCGCGAAGTCCCGGGCGCGGTGGGAGTCGACCGTGCGCTCCGCCGTGAAGCAGGCGCGCCGGGCCTGGCTGCCCGCCGTGTCCGAGCACGTCACCACCAAGCAGCTCGCGGCACGGACCCGGGAGGTCGTCGGCGCCGGGGGAGTCGTCGTCGTCCTCCACGAGGAGGCGACGACGGCGCTCGCGGAGGTCGCGCTGCCCGCCCCGGGGGCGGGCTCGCCGGCTGCCGCACCGGAGCTGCTCGTGGTCGTGGGGCCGGAGGGCGGCATCGGCGAGGCCGAGCTCGCGTCCCTCGCCGACGCGGGGGCGACGGCGGCGCGCCTCGGGCCGCACGTGCTGCGCACCTCGACCGCCGGGCCGGTCGCCGTGGCGCTCCTGAGCGAACGTCTGGGCCGGTGGCGGTAGCGTGGACGGTATGAACGACACCACCGACCCCGAGTGCCTGTTCTGCAGGATCGTCGCCGGGGAGCTGCCTGCCGACGTCGTGGAGACCACCGAGCGCGTCGTCGCGTTCCGGGACATCGACCCGCAGGCCCCCGTGCACGTCCTCGTCGTCCCCAAGGAGCACCACGGGGACGTCTCCGTGCTCGCGGCGGCCGACCCGGGACTGCTCGCGGAGGTGGTCGAGGTCGCCGACACCGTGGCGCACGACCTCGCGGACGGGCAGTACCGGTTCATCTTCAACTCCGGCCCGCGCGCGGGTCAGAGCGTCTTCCACGTGCACGGGCACGTCATCGCCGGAACCCAGCTCGGATGGAGCCCCGCCTGAGCATGTCGACCTCTGCTGCCTCCGACCGGCCCGTGGGCCGGCACCCCGCCGGGCGCAACGCCGGGCACACCGCCGAGCACCGCGTCGTCGTCCCCACCCACGTGCCGATGGTCGCCCTGCTGGGTAGCCGTGACTCCGTCCTGCGGGCGGTCGAGGACGGGTTCCCCGGCGTCGACGTCCACGCGCGGGGCAACGAGATCTCGGTGCACGGCCCGGCGGCCGAGGTCGCCGTCGTCTCCCGCCTGCTCGACGAGCTCGTCGAGGTGGTGGAGTCCGGGACGCCGCTCACGCCGGAGGTGGTCTCGCGGTCGGTGGCGATGCTCACCGCCCAGACCGTCCAGCTGCCGTCCGAGGTGCTGACCTTCGACATCCTGTCCAGCCGGGGCCGGACGATCCGGCCCAAGACCGTCGGGCAGAAGCGCTACGTCGAGGCCATCGACGCGAACACGATCACGTTCGGCATCGGGCCGGCCGGCACCGGCAAGACGTACCTCGCGATGGCCAAGGCGGTCCAGGCCCTGCAGGCGAAGCAGGTCAACCGGATCATCCTGACGCGACCGGCCGTGGAGGCCGGGGAGAAGCTGGGCTACCTGCCCGGCTCGCTCAGCGAGAAGATCGACCCGTACCTGCGCCCGCTGTACGACGCGCTGCACGACATGGTCGACCCCGACTCGATCCCCAAGCTCATCGAGTCCGCGACGATCGAGGTCGCCCCGCTCGCCTACATGCGGGGGCGCTCGCTCAACGACTCGTTCATCGTGCTCGACGAGGCGCAGAACACCTCGGCCGAGCAGATGAAGATGTTCCTCACCCGGCTCGGGTTCGGCTCCACCATGGTCATCACCGGTGACGCCACCCAGGTCGACCTGCCGGGCGGCACGACGTCGGGACTCCGGGTCGTCGAGGACATCCTCACCGGCGTCGACGACGTCGAGTTCTGCCGGCTGACCAGTTCCGACGTCGTGCGGCACCGCCTCGTGAGCGACATCATCGACGCCTACGCGCGGTGGGACACGGCCCGGCCGCAGGACGACGGCCCCGGCCGCGGTAACCGTCACGACCGAGGGGGACGCCGGTGAGCATCGAGGTCAACAACGAGTCGGGGCACGAGGTCGACGAGGCCGAGTTCGCCGCGCTGGCCCGGTTCGCTCTCGACAGCCTGCACGTGCACCCCGCCAGCGAGCTGTCGATCCTGTTCGTCGACACGGCCACCATGACGGACCTCCATGTGCAGTGGATGGACGAGCCGGGCCCCACCGACGTCCTCTCCTTCCCGATGGACGAGCTGCGTCCGGGACGCCAGGACGAGGAGACCCCGCCGGGCACGCTCGGTGACATCGTGCTGTGCCCGGACGTCGCGGTGCAGCAGGCGAAGGCGGCGGGCCACTCCACGGTGGAGGAGCTGCTCCTGCTCACCACCCACGGCATCCTGCACCTGCTGGGGTACGACCACGCCGAGCCGGAGGAGGAGAAGGAGATGTTCGCGCTGCAGCGGCGCCTCCTGCTCACCTTCCTCGCCGGACGGTGACGGGCGCGGTGGACGCCCCCGACGTCGTCCTCTGGACGATCCTGGCCGTCGCGCTGACGCTCTCCGCCCTGCTCAGCGCCGGGCGCACGGCCGTGCAGCGGGTGACCCGGGCGTCGCTCGGCGACGCCCTCGCCGAGGCGCTCGCGGGGGACGATGACGGTGCGGCACCACCGGCCCGCACCCGCCGGATCCGGCGTGCGCAACAGCTCGCCGCGGACCCGGGGGTGCCGGTGTCGCTGGCCCTGGTCGGGGTCCTCGCGGAGGCCGTCGCGGTCGGTTCGCTCACCCTCCTGCTGTCCGACTGGCTCGGCGGCTGGTGGGAGGCGCTCCTGGGCGTCGCGGTCGCCGGCCTGGCGGCCGGTGTGCTGCTGCTGCGCTTCAGCCCACGGACGTGGGCGCACCACCACCCGGCACGGGCGCTCATCGCGCTGTCCGCCCTGCTCGGCACGGTGCACAACGCCGTGGCGTGGGTCCCGCGGCGCCGGGCCCCGGGCGAGGCGTCCGTCCCCGAGGCCGACGAGCTGCGCGACATGGCCGACCGGGTGCGCGAGAACGAGGCCATCGAGGCCGAGGAGCGCGAGCTGCTCCGCTCCGCCCTGGAGCTCGGTGGCACGCTGGCACGCGAGGTGATGGTGCCGCGCACCGACATGGTGACGACGAGCGAGGACACGTCGCTGCGCAAGGCGATGCGCCTGTTCCTGCGGTCCGGATTCTCCCGGGTGCCCGTGGTGGGGCGCACCGTCGACGACCTGCTCGGCGTCGTCTACCTCAAGGACGTCGCCCGGCTGCTGGACGCCGACCCGTCGGCCGAGGAGCGACGGGTCATCGACCACGTCCGCGCGCCGGTGTTCGTCCCCGAGTCCAAGCCGGCGGACGACCTGCTGCGAGAGATGCAGGCGCGTCGGTCGCACATCGCGATCGTCGTCGACGAGTACGGCGGCGTGGCCGGTCTCGTCACGGTCGAGGACGTCATCGAGGAGCTCGTCGGCGAGCTCACCGACGAGCACGACACCGCACCGGAGCCGGAGCCGGAGGACCTCGGCGACGGGCTGTGGCGGGTCCCCGCACGGCTGCCCGTCGACGAGCTCGGCGACCTGTTCGACCTGCGGCTCGACGACGACGACGTCGACACCGCGGGCGGTCTGCTCGCCAAGGCGCTCGGCAAGGTGCCCCTCGCCGGGGCACGTGCCGAGGTCGGCCCCCTGCGGCTCGAGGCCGAGCGGGTCGAGGGGCGCCGCAAGCAGCTCGCCAGCATCCTGGTGCGCAGGAGCACCCCCGAAGCAGCGGACGACGACGTCGTGCCGCACGATCAGAAGGACGTCCCCGCATGACGCACGAGACACCCCACCGGTCAGGCTTCGCCTGCCTGGTCGGCCGGCCCAACGTCGGCAAGTCGACCCTCACCAACGCGTTGGTGGGGGAGAAGGTCGCCATCATGTCGGCGCGGCCGCAGACGACGCGGCACACCATCCGCGGGATCGTCCACCGCGAGGACTTCCAGCTGGTGCTGGTCGACACCCCCGGCCTGCACCGGCCGCGCACCCTGCTGGGCGAGCGGCTCAACACCCTGGTGCAGGACACGCTGAGCGAGGTCGACGTCGTGGCGTTCTGCCTGCCGGCGGACCAGAAGATCGGGCCGGGCGACAAGTACATCGCCGGCAAGCTCGCTCCGCTGATGCAGGGGCGCCGGCCCGTGCCCGTCGTCGCCGTCGTCACCAAGTCGGACCTGGTCGACCGGGCCCGGTTGGCCGAGCACCTGATGGCGGTCGACCAGCTCGCCCGGTCGATGGACCTCGACTGGTCGGCGATCGTGCCGGTGTCCGCCCGGGGCGGGTTCCAGGTGGAGGAGCTCACCGAGGTCCTGGCCGCCCACCTGCCGGAGGGCCCGGACCTGTACCCGGACGGTGAGCTCACGGACGAGCCCGAGGAGGTGATGATCGCCGAGCTCGTGCGCGAGGCCGCCCTGGAGGGCGTGCGCGACGAGCTGCCGCACTCCCTGGCCGTCTCGGTCGAGGAGATCGTCGCGCGCGAGGGCAGCGGGAACGACACGTCCGGTCGTCCGCCGTTGCTGGACGTGCGTGTCACGCTGTTCGTGGAGCGCCAGAGCCAGAAGGGCATCATCATCGGTCGCGGGGGCGCACGCCTGCGGGAGGTCGGCACGGCGGCGCGCGAGGGCATCGAGAAGCTGCTGGGTGCGCGCATCTACCTCGACCTGCACGTCAAGGTGGCGAAGGACTGGCAGCGGGACCCGAAGCAGCTCCAGCGCATGGGCTTCTGACCTCGCCGGCGGGCGGGGACCGCCCGCCGCGCAGGTCCGGCGAGTAGCATCCGACGAGTGGTGTTCCGGACGATCGCGACGAGCGCGGCACTGCTGGTCGGCCTGGCCGTCGCCGGTGCCGTCGCCGGGCCTCAGTGGCACCCGCAGCCGGTCACCGAGCACGTCGTGCCTGCCACGCAGGACACGACGATCGGCGGGGTGGACCCGGCCGCCGTCGCCGCCGGCGAGATCGGCGAGGTGGGCGACCACGAGGTGCTCGCCGAGCCGGTGACCATCCAGCTGGAGGGGGCCACGATCGGCGGCCTGCTGCGCCGACCCCTGGAGGCCGACGGCAGCCTGATGACGGGGCGGCCGGGCGTCGTGTTCGTCCACGGGGCGGGCACCGGCAAGGCCGTGGAGGCCTTCGCGCGCACCGCGGCGGACCTGGCCAGCGCCGGGGTGGTGACCCTCGTGCCGGACAAGCGGCTGGACACCTACTCCCTGCGCGAGCGGGACTACGAGGCCATGGCGCTCGACTACGACCGGTCGGTCGATCTGCTCCGCACCGTCGACGGGGTGGACCCTGCGCGGGTGGGGCTCTACGGCGAGTCGGAGGGCACCTGGATCGTCCCCGTCCTGCAGGCCGACGACCCCACGATCGCGTTCACGATCCTGACGTCGGCACCGGTGGTGCCTCCGCGCGAGCAGGCGGCGTTCGCCGCCGACAGCTACCTGCGGCACACGGGCGTGCCCGACCAGGTGTTCCGTGCCATCCCGCGCGCGGTCGGGATGCAGTTCCCCGGCGGCGGATTCACCTACGCCGACTTCGACGTGCGGCCGTGGCTCGCGGCCCAGACGGCGCCGGTGCTGGTGGTGTACGGCACCGCCGACGCCTCGATGCCCATCGAGCAGGGCGCCCGGATCATCCTGACGGAGACCGGCGCCGTGCCCGGCGAGGCTCCCGTGACCGTCCGCTACTACGCGGGTGCCGACCACGGGATCCGGGTGCGCGAGGGCACGCCCGAGGGGGCCACGGCTCCGCTGCACCCCGACTTCGTGCCCGACCTCGCGGCGTGGGTCCAGGGCCAGCCGGGCACGGCGGACGCGGCGCCGCAGGTCGCGGGGGCCACCCCCGAACAGCTCTTCCGCGCCGTCCCCGTGCCGCAGCCCCGCTGGTGGGGGAACGGCGACGTGGTCGTGGCCGCGGTGCTCGGCGGGACGGGCCTGGTCCTGCTGGCTCTCGTGGCATGGGGCGTCGTGGCGCTGGTGGTGCCGCTGGTCCGACGGCGCCGCGACGGCCCGGCACCGCCGTTCGCGCCGGGGGTGGGCCCCGCGCTCGTGGCGCTGGGAGCGGGCGCGGTCGCCACGACCGGGGCGCTCGCCGTGTACCTGCTGCTCGTCGCGCGCCTGGCGTTCGACTACCAGCGCAACGACGTGATCGTCCAGGGCGGCTGGGTGACCGTCCGGCTGCTGGGTGTCCTCACCGCCGTGGCGGCGGCGGTTCTGCTGCAGCGTGTCGCCGACGTACGCTCGGCACGGCGGGCGGGTGGCGACGTCGTCGTGGCCCGTGGCGTACCGGCCGGCATCGTGCTGTGGTGCGTCGTCGCCGGGTCGGTGTCGCTGCTGCTCACGCTCGCGTACTGGGGCGTCTACCAGCTCGGCATCTGACGCGCCGCCGCGCCCGACCTGACGCGAGGGGGTCGCGTCGGGTAGAAACGACCCGACCGGTCCTTTCGGTCGTCCACTCATGCAGGGAGTCAGCACCCATGTCCGACGTCGCTCATCCCCGGTCCCCGTTCGCGGGCGTCCCGACCCGCGACATCGTGCGTGACGTCGTCGCCGCCGTCGCGCTCCTCGTGGCGCTCCCGCTGCCCTGGGACGCGACGCTGCGCGGGAGCGACCTGCTGTGGGTGGTGCTGACGACCGTGGTCGCCCTCCTGACCGTCGCCGCGCCGTACGCGCAGCGCGCCGGCCTCGTGCCGGAGGGCTGGGCGCGGGTCGCGACACCGCGCGCACGCCTGGTCGGCCTCGCACCCTATGCGCTCGTGGCGCTCCTCTACGTCGTGCTCGACCTGCTCGCGGTGGGTGACGGCGGGATCGGTGCGGGCCTCGCCCTGGGCATGTCGGGTGCGGTCCTGGCCGCGGCGCTGCCGACGACGCGCGGCATGGTCGCGTCGTCGGTGCTGGTGGCCGTGGTCGCGGTGGCGACCCCGTTGACCACGGCCGTGGCGGGGCTGCCCTGGCCGGTCGTCGTCGGGGCGATCCTGGCGGCGTTGCTCGTGATCGGCATCCTGTGGCTGACCGCCGGGGCGTTCCTGCGCCGCCACGACGACGCCGCGGGCATGGTGCTCCTCGCGGTCGGCGGCGCGGTGGCGCTCGAGCTCGCGCTGCTGGGCGGCGGCGCGCAGCACGGCTGGGTGGAGTCGCTGCACGCCGACCGCTACGGCCTGCTCCTGCTGCCGGTGGTCGCGGCCTTCGCGGTGCCGGCCGTGCTCGAGCGGGCGTCGACGTGGGTCGGCGAGCCGGCGGAGGTGGGTGCGGCCCGCTGGGTCCGCGTCGCGGTGCGGGCGCTGGACCTGGTGATCGTCGTGGCCGCGTTCGTCGCGCTGGTGGCCGTCGTGCGGCTCGTCGCCGCGGCGACGGCCGACCTCCCGGGCTTCGGGTTCGGTGTGGAGCCCGTCCTGCGACTGATCGTCGGCGTGCTCGTGATCGTCATGGCGTTCCTGGCGCGACGTGCCCTGGTGCGCGACGCGCGCACGGCGCACGCCACCGCCGTCGGCGCCGCCTGCGTGATCGTGGTGCTGGGCCTCGTGATCCTGGTGGCGCGCGCCGGCGTCGGGACCCGGTCCCACGTCGAGGAGCTGCTGCTGGCTCTCGCGCTGCCCGGCGTGGTGCTCGTCGCGCTGCTCGTGCCGCCGTCGGTGCGCGAGCTCGTCGGCTCCGGCAGCCCGAGCGCGACCACACCGGCCGGCGGTACCCCGACGGGAGGATGGCTGGCGGCCGATCCGTCGACGTCGCCCGTCTCCGTGGGCCAGGTGGCGGCGCCCACCCAGCGGCCCGCCGGCGCCCAGGAGCCGGCGTACCAGCAGGAGACGTACGAGCAGGAGACGTACCAGCGGCCGAGCTCCGCGCAGCCCGTGGACGACCGCGCCGCCGTCGAGGAGACGGCGGTGCAGCAGCCGGTCGTCGCGCCGGCGGCCGAGGCGGGTTCGCGCTGGCGCGGCACCTGGGCGGCAGGGACCGACGCGACCCAGCAGATGGCGCCCGTCGAGGCCGCGCCGGCGGCTGCCGACGACCGGCCGGCCCAGCGCCCGGACCAGACCCAGGTGCTCCAGCCCGTGGGGGACGGGCCGGGCTCCCGGTGGACGCCGGAGCAGGCGCTCGACCCCACGACGCCGTTGGCGGACCTCGCGCAGATCGTCCAGGAGGCGCCGCACCTGCGTCCCCACGTGGCGGCGAACCCGTCGACGTACCCGGCGCTCCTGGACTGGCTCGGCGCCCTGGGCGACCCGGCCGTCGACGCCGCGCTGCGCACCCGTCGGTGACCGCTCCGCGGTCGGCGGGCGCCGACGTGACGTATCGCACGCACGGTGTACGGTGTGTCTGTGCAGCACGTGGTGAGCCTCCTCCTTCGGTGCCGCGGCGAGGCCTACTAAGAGGCCGGATCCTCGCCGCGGTGGATCCTGGTGCGCCGGCCGATCGTGAGCCCCACACCGAAGGACACCCCTGATGCAGACCGCCGAACCCTCCACCACCGGGATCGCCGCCGCCAACCCGCAGCGTCCCTCCGGGATGCCGTACCACCGCTACGTGCCGTTCCACGAGCAGATCACCGTCGAGCTGCCGGACCGTACGTGGCCCGACCGCCGGATCGAGAAGGCGCCGCGCTGGTGCGCGGTCGACCTGCGTGACGGCAACCAGGCGCTCATCGAGCCCATGGACGCCGAGCGCAAGCTGCGCATGTTCGAGCTGCTCGTGCGGATGGGCTACAAGGAGATCGAGGTCGGGTTCCCGTCGGCCTCGCAGACCGACTTCGACTTCGTACGGACCCTCATCGAGTCCGACCGGATCCCCGACGACGTCGTGATCCAGGTGCTGACCCAGTGCCGCGACCACCTCATCGAGCGCACCTACGACGCGATCCGCGGCGCGAAGCAGGCGATCGTGCACATCTACAACTCGACGTCGATCCTGCAGCGTGAGGTCGTCTTCCGTTCCGACATGGACGGCATCGTGGACATCGCGCTGCAGGGCGCCCGCCTGTGCCGCAAGCTCGAGGAGACGGTCCCGGAGACCACGGTCTACTACGAGTACTCGCCCGAGTCCTACACGGGCACGGAGCTCGAGTTCGCCGCACGGATCTCCAACGAGGTCCTCGACGTGCTGGAGCCCACGGCGGACCGGCCGGTCATCGTCAACCTGCCGGCCACGGTCGAGATGGCCACCCCGAACGTCTACGCCGACTCCATCGAGTGGATGAGCCGGCACCTGAAGTACCGCGAGCACGTGGTGCTGTCGCTGCACCCGCACAACGACCGCGGCACGGCGGTCGCCGCCGCCGAGCTCGGGTACCAGGCCGGCGCCGACCGCATCGAGGGGTGCCTGTTCGGCAACGGCGAGCGCACCGGCAACGTCGACCTGGTCACGCTCGGCATGAACCTGTTCGGCCAGGGCATCGACCCGCAGATCGACTTCACCGTGGGCGGCGGCATCGACGCGATCCGCCGCACGGTGGAGTACTGCAACCAGCTGCCCGTCCACGAACGGCACCCGTACGTGGGCGACCTGGTCTTCACGGCGTTCTCCGGCTCGCACCAGGACGCGATCAACAAGGGGTTCGACCACATGGCGGCCCGTGCCCGGGCCGAGGGCAAGGACGTCGACGACCTCACGTGGGGCGTGCCGTACCTGCCGATCGACCCGAAGGACCTGGGTCGCTCCTACGAGGCCGTGATCCGCGTCAACAGCCAGTCCGGCAAGGGGGGCGTCGCCTACCTGCTCAAGACCGAGCACCACCTCGAGCTGCCGCGGCGCCTGCAGATCGAGTTCTCGGCCGCCGTGCAGCGGCACACCGACACGGCGGGCAAGGAGGTCACGGGCGAGGACATCTGGCGGATCTTCTCCGACGAGTACCTGCCCGTCGACCCGTCCTCGGGCCTGGAGCCGTGGGGCCGGCTGCGCCTGCGGCGCACGCGGACCTCGTCGGCGGAGGACGGCGCCACCCTGCTCGAGGTCGACGTGGTCGACCGGGGCGAGGAGCACACCCTGACCGGTACCGGCAACGGTCCGCTCGCGGCGTTCGTCGACGCGATCGCGCACGTGGGCCTCGACGTCCAGGTGCTGGACTACGCGGAGCACGCGCTGTCGGAGGGCGGGGACGCCTCGGCCGCCGCCTACGTCGAGTGCGCCGTCGGCGACGACGTGCTCTGGGGCGTCGGCGTCGACCCGTCGATCACCACCGCGTCGCTCAAGGCGATCATCTCCGCCGTCAACCGCGCCGAGCGTCGCTGAGCCCTGCGTGTCGGCCGCACCTGGGACAATGGCACGGTGCCCCTGTACCGAGACGACGCGATCGTGCTGCGCACCCACAAGCTGGGTGAGGCCGACCGCATCATCACGCTCCTGACGCGGGAGCACGGCAAGGTGCGGGCCGTCGGCCGGGGGGTGCGCCGGACGTCCTCGCGGTTCGGCGCGCGCCTCGAGCCCTTCATGGCGGTCGACGTCCAGCTCCACACGGGCCGCAACCTCGACTCGGTCACCCAGGTCGAGACCCTCGGGGCGTACGCCGGCCAGATCAGCGCGGACTACGGGATGTACACCGCGGGCGCCGCGATGCTCGAGGCCGCGGACCGGCTGGTGGCCGCCGAGCACGAGCCCGCCGTCCAGCAGTACTGGCTGCTGGCCGGCGGGCTGCGCGCCCTCGCCGGACGCGCCCACGCGCCGGGCCTCGTGCTGGACTCCTACCTGCTGCGGGCGCTGTCCGTGGCCGGTTGGGCGCCGTCGTTCGCGGCCTGTGCCCGGTGCGGCGAGCCGGGGCCGCACCACGCGTTCGCCGTCGCCCAGGGCGGGGCGGTCTGCCTGCGCTGCCGCCCGCCCGGCTCACCGTCGCCCGCGCCCGAGACCTTCACGCTCCTGGCCGCCCTGCTCGCCGGGGACTGGGAGGTCGCCGACGCCGCGGACCGGCGGCACCGTTCCGAGGCGGCCGGGCTGGTGGCCGCCTACTCGCAGTTCTACCTCGAGCGCACCCTGCGCTCCCTGCGCATGATCGAGAGAGAGGCCTGATGCCCCGCGCCCCGCAGCAGTACGCCGAGCCGTACCCGCACCCGTCCGGAGCGACCCCGCCGGCCATCCCGGCCGAGTTCGTCCCGAACCACGTCGCCGTGGTGATGGACGGCAACGGGCGATGGGCGAACGCGCGCGGCCTGCCGCGCGTCGAGGGGCACAAGGAGGGCGAGAAGTCGCTGCTCGACGTCGTCGCGGGCGCCGTGCAGATCGGCGTCAAGCACGTCTCGGCGTACGCGTTCAGCACGGAGAACTGGAAGCGGTCGCCCGACGAGGTGCGGTTCCTGATGAACTTCAACCGCGACGTCATCCGCCGACGCCGGGACGAGATGTCGTCGTGGGGGGTGCGGATCCGCTGGGCGGGGCGCCGGCCCAGGCTGTGGGGGTCCGTGATCAAGGAGCTTCAGGTCGCCGAGGAGATGACCCGTGCCAACGACCGCTGCACGCTGACGATGTGCGTCAACTACGGCGGGCGGGCCGAGATCGCGGACGCCGCTGCCGCGATCGCGCGGGAGGCGGCCGCCGGTCGGCTCAACCCCGACCGCGTGAGCGAGAAGACGGTGCAGAAGTACCTCGACGAGCCCGACCTGCCAGACGTCGACCTGTTCCTGCGGTCCTCGGGCGAGCAGCGCACGAGCAACTTCATGATCTGGCAGGCCGCCTACGCCGAGATGGTGTTCCTGCCGGAGCCGTGGCCGGACGTGGACCGCCGGCACCTGTGGCGCGCGGTCGAGGAGTACGCCCGGCGCGACCGCCGGTACGGGGGAGCCGTCGACGTCGCCACCTCGTAGACGCCGAATGTCCCGGTTCGGACCGGATAGACGTCGCTATCCGGTCCGAACCGGGACATTCGGCACGGGATCGCTGGTCAGCCGCCGTAGATCGCGGCGAGCTGGTCGGCGATCGCCGGTACGCCGTCGGGCCAGTCGTACGAGAGCGCCGTGGGAGGCGACACGGACGACACCGCGACGTTGCCGACGACCTTGACGACGTCGCCCGCGGCCACGGCGGGGATCGCCTGGAGCTCGTCGCTCTCGCCGAAGGTCGCGGCCTCCTCCTCGGTGTACGTGTAGGCGATGACGAAGTCCGACTCGAGCTTGTCCAGCTCCTCGTAGGACAGCGTGTAGAAGAACCCGCCGTCGGAGGTGTCGAGCTCGGCCACGGAGGGTGCCGACGCGATGCCGAGGTTCTCCAGGACGGCCACACGCGGGTCGGCCGGGGTGTAGACGTACACCAGGCCCTCGGACGGCGAGTCCACGATGGCGGCGAACGTCTTGCCCTCGGCCTCGGGGATCTCGGCGGCGAGGTCGGTGAGGTAGGTGTCGATGTCGGCGAGGACCTGCTCGCCGGCCTCCGAGCGGCCGAGGGCCTGCGCGGTGATGGTGACGATCTCGTCCCAGGGGGTGACCCAGGGGGACTCGGGGTAGGCCACCACAGGTGCGATGTCGGAGAGCACGTCGTACTGCTCCTGGGTCAGGCCCGAGTACGGGGCGAGGATGAGGTCCGGGTCGGCCTCGACGAACTCCTCGTACGGGACGCTGGCGCCGCCCTCGGCGTCGGTGAAGATGACCGGGTGCTCGGCGCCGAGCGCGTCGTACTCCTCCTCGACCCACGGCAGCAGCGCCTGCTCGCCGACGGTGAAGATCTGCTCGCTCACACCGATCGGCTCGACGCCGACGGCGAGGGCGGCCTCGGTGGAACCCCAGCCCCAGGTGGCCACCCGCTCGGGCGCGGACTCGATCACGGTCTCGCCCAGGGCGTGGGTGATCGTGACGGGGAACTCGTCGGTGGCACCGTCGGCGCTCTCGGTGGCGGCCGTGTCCTCGGCCGTGCCCGCGTCGTCGGTCGTCTCGGGCGCACAGGCAGTCAGGGCGAGCGCGCTGACGACGGCGAGGCCGACGGCGGTGGTCAGGGAACGGGGAAGGCGCACGGGTACTCCTCGGTTGCACGCGCTCGGAGCGCGGGACGGCTAATGAGGCAAGGCTAACCTCACTCGGAGGCCCGGCGGAACCCCGTGACCACTCCGTGAGCACCCGGCGGTGTGAGGTCGCTCACGGCGACGGCTCGGCGGACCCGTCGGGCGCCGGCGTGCCGTCCGGTCGGTGGTGGCGACCGACGGGCACGATCATCGGGCTGCCGGCCACCGGATCGGGCACCACCCGGGCATCGAGGCCGAACGCGGACAGCACCGTCGCCTCGTCCAGCACGTCCGCCGGAGCGCCCTGCGCCACCACGCGGCCCGCGCTCATGACCACCAGGTGGTCCGCGTAGCGGGCGGCGAGGTTGAGCTCGTGGAGCACCATGACCACCGTGGTGCCCCGCTCACGGTTGAGGTCGTGCAGCAGGTCGAGCAGCTCGACCTGGTGGGTGACGTCGAGGAACGTGGTCGGCTCGTCCAGCAGCACCACGTCGGTCTCCTGGGCGAGCACCATCGCGATCCAGACGCGCTGGCGCTGGCCGCCGGACAGCTCGGCCACCGGCCGGTCGGCGAGGTCCGCCACGCCGGTCGCCTCGAGCGAGCGCTGCACCACGACGTCGTCGTCGCTGGTGTGCCGCCCGAACCATCCCTGGTGCGGGTAGCGGCCGCGGCCGACGAGCTCGGCCACCCGCACGCCGTCGGGGGCGACCGACGACTGGGGCAGCACCCCGACGAGGCGTGCCAGCTCCTTGCGGGGCATCCCCGTCACGTCGCGGTCCCCGAGCGTGACGCGCCCCGCCGTCAGCGGGTGCAGCCTCGCCAGCCCGCGCAGCAGCGTGGACTTGCCGCAGGCGTTCGGCCCGACGATGGCGGTGATCCGGCCCTGCGGCAGGGTGAGGTCGAGGCCGTCGATCACCGGGCGGCCGTCGTACCCGATGGCCACACCGTGGGCCGTGAGGTCGCCGGCACCCGTGGCCGAGCGGGGCGTGTCGAGGGCGTGCGGTGTGTCGATCATGCGCGGGATCTTCTCTCGTGGGTGGCGAGCAGCCACAGCAGGTAGGGGGCGCCGACGAGTCCCGTCACGATGCCGGTCGGGGCGGCGACCCCGAGCAGGCCGTGCTGGGCCACGATGTCGGCGGCCAGGACCAGGGTGGCACCGGTGCCGACGGAGACCGACAGGGCGGCACCGCCGTCGTCGGTGAGGCGGCGGGCGATGGCCGGTGCGACGAGGGCGACGAAGGCCAGCGGCCCGACGGTCGCGGTGGCGAGGGCGACGAGGGCGACGGCCACGAGGAGCGTGACGACGCGGGCGGAGTCGGTGGCGACGCCCAGGCCTCGTGCGTGGTCGTCCCCCAGGGCCAGGGGGTGCTGCCAGCGGGACACGACGGCGGCAGCGAGGGTAAGCACGGCGAGCCCCCCGCCGAGGACCGCCAGCTCGGCGCCCCGGACGTCCGCGACGCTGCCGACCGTCCAGACCAGGGCCGAGGCCGCGTCGCGCTGGTCGGCGCTCGCCAGCATCCAGGCGAGCACGGAGGACGCCAGGTACGCGAACCCGACGCCGACCAGGACGAACCGGATCGAGTGCAGACCCTGGCGCCAGGCGAAGAACCAGATGAGCAGGGCGATGGTGCCGGCGCCGAGGAAGGCGCCCACCGAGACGGCCATCCCCGTCATGCCGAGGACGAGGAGCACCGTCACGGCGCCGACGGAGGCCCCGCTGGCGATCCCGAGGATGTCCGGGCTGGCGAGCGGGTTGCGCAGCGTGGACTGGAACAGGGCACCGGCGAGGCCGAACGCGGCACCGGCGAGCAGCGCGGTGAGGAGCCGGGGGAGCCGCAGGCGCTGGACGATGAAGAGGTCACCGGCGTCGCCGACCCCGAACAGCGCGAGCAGGGCGCGCCCGGGAGGAAGGGACGCGGCGCCGATCGTGAGGGCGAACGTGGCCAGCACGACGACGAGCACGGCGAGGGAGGCGAGCACGGCGGCCCGGCGGCGGCTGCGGCGCACGCGGACGGCCTGGACGGCGGTGAGCGACGTCATCTCACACCCCCGCGACCTTGCGGCCGCGCGCGACCGCGACGAGGACCGGGGCGCCGATGGCGGCCGCCACCACACCGGCCTCCAGCTCCGTGCCGGGCAGGAGCAGGCGGCCGATGACGTCGGCGCCGAGCAGCATGACGGGGCCGAGCAGCGCGGAGAGCGCGAGGACCCAGCGATAGTCCGTCCCGACGAGGCGCCGGGCGGCGTGCGGGACGGCGAGGCCCACCAGAGCGACAGGTCCGGCGAGCGCGGTCGCAGCGCCGGCGAGGAGCACGATCGTCAGCCCGGCGACGGCCCGGGTGACGCCGACGCGTTGGCCGAGCCCGCGGGCGACGTCGTCCCCGAGGGCGAGCATATTGAGGCGTTGCGCCAGCCCGGCGGCGAGCACGGCCCCGACGGCGACGAACGGGACGACGACCGTCAGGGTCTCGAGGCCGCGGCCGGTGAGCGAGCCGACGGCCCAGAACCGGTAGAGGTTGAAGGCCTGGGGGTCGCGCAGCAGCACGAGGGTGATGAGCGGCGTGATGAGCGCCGTGACGGTGGCACCGACGAGGGCGAGCCGGACCGGTTGGCCGGAGCCGATGGAGAACACGAGGGCGGCTGCGGCGGCCGCCCCCAGGAACGCGAACCACACGAACTGCGAGGGCGCCGTCAGCCCGAGCAGCCAGACCGCGCAGACGACGGCGAGCGACGCGCCGGAGTTGAGCCCGAGCAGCCCGGGGTCGGCGATCGGGTTGCGGGTGATCCCCTGGATGACGGCGCCGGCGACGCCGAGGGCGAGGCCTGCGGCGAGCCCGACGAGTGCGCGCGGCACGCGCTGCCCCACGATGACCTGGTGGTCCACGTCGCCGGCCACGGGGGCGGTGAGCGCCTCCCAGACGACGGGCAGCGAGACGTCGCGGACGCCGAGCACCAGGCTCGCGACCACGATGAGGGCCAGCGCCCCGAGGGCGATCGCGCAGGCCGCGATCTTGCGCCGGGTCCGCTGTCCCACCTGACGGGCCGCGTCCGAGGACGTGACCTGCGGTGAGGTAAGCATTGCCTAAGTCTGACACAGGGCCCGGGGTGCTTCCGCAACCGTCCGGTCCGCGGGAGGTCAGGCCTGCTCGGTCGCCGCCTCGGCGGCGTCGGCGGCGGACTCCGCGGCGCGGACCCGGGCCCGACGGCGTCGCACCAGCCAGGCGGCGAGGCCGGCGACGAGCGCGGCGGCGGCCGCCAGAGCGGCCGGGTGGAGCAGGAAGAGCAGGATCGCGCCGTACACGACGGCCGTGCCGACGGTGGTCCACACGGCCGCCCAGATCAGGCAGCCGAAGGTCAGTGCCACCAGGTAGCGCCCGAACGGCATGCGCAGGTAGCCGGCCGCCAGGTTGACGACCGTCTGCACGCCGACGGTGAGGAACGACACCGTCACCGCCGGCGGCCCCCACCGGTGGATGCGGTCGATCACCTCGACCGCGCGCGGGGAGGCGAGCAGACGGGCCACACGGGTGCCCCCCATGCCGCGGGCGACGCCGCGGCCGAGCCAGTAGGTCGCCTGGGCGCGCGCCATGACGATGCAGAACGCGACGACGTAGACGGCCCAGAAGGGGAAGCCGTCCAGCGTGAAGACACCGTGGCGCCCGGCGTCGTCGGCCGCAGCGGCGACGGTCAGGGCGACGAGCATGACCCCATCATGCCCTGCTGAGGTATGGCTGGCCTAACCTGCCGTCGCGGACGCGCGGCAGTCCGCGCACGTGCCCCAGAGCTCGACGGTGTGC
Source organism: Isoptericola sp. S6320L (assembly GCF_023015685.1). Classification (NCBI taxonomy): domain Bacteria; kingdom Bacillati; phylum Actinomycetota; class Actinomycetes; order Micrococcales; family Promicromonosporaceae; genus Isoptericola; species Isoptericola sp. S6320L. The sequence goes on along the minus strand of NZ_JALKAT010000016.1, from coordinate 30,030 downwards.
TCGATCTCCGTGAACCCCTGCGACGCGCCGACGCTCGCCGCCCAGGACTCGACGGTGGGGCCGTCGATCTCGACCGCGCGGCCGCACGAGCGGCACACCAGGTGGTGGTGGTGCTCGGTCCGGGCGCACCGGCGGTACAGGGCCTCGCCGTCGTCGGTGCGCAGCACGTCGACCTCACCGCCGGCGGCGAGCGCCTGCAGCGTCCGGTAGACGGTGGCGAGCCCGACGGCGTCCCCGCGGTCGCGGAGCTGCTCGTGGAGCTGCTGGGCGCTGCGGAACTCGTCGGTGGCGTCCAGCGCGCCGGCCACGGCGGCTCGCTGCTTGGTCATGCGCAGCTGCTGGTTCATCTCTCGCACTCTCCTTCGGTGCCGGTGGTGGTGGCGGCGACCTCGACCTCGACGTCGTCGGGGATGTCGGGGTGCGGGTCTCGCGCCGGCCGACGGCGGGCCAGCAGCGGGTGCAAGCCTGCCACGACGGCGTACACGGCGATGGCGAGGACCACGATGAGGGCCCCGGGGGAGACCGGGTACCAGTAGGTGATGCTCAGCCCGACCACGCACACGACGACCCCGACAACCGAGCCGACCGCCATGGTGCGCCGGAACGAGTGGGTGACGAGCTGGCCGATCGCCACCGGCACGATCATCAGGGCGGAGACGAGCAGCAGCCCGACGACGCGCATCGCCACGGTGACGGTCAGGGCGGCCAGGACGGCGACGGCCATGTTCAGCGCCCAGACGGGCAGCCCGGAGGAGATCGCGAACTCCTCGTCGTGGCTCACGGAGAACAGGGCGGGTCGCAGCCCGACGCCGACCAGCAGGATGAGCGTGCACAGCACGACGGTGAGGACGAGGTCCGTCGAGGTCACCGTCGAGATCGATCCGAACAGGTAGGCCATCAGGTTGCCGGAGGAGCCGCCGGCGATACCGATGATGAGCACGCCGCCGGCGATGCCGCCGTAGAACATGATGGCCAGGGCCAGGTCGCCGGAGGTGCGTCCGCGCCGCCGGACCACCTCGATGAGGACGGAGCCGACGACGGCGGCCACGACCGCGCCCGGGACGGCCAGGACGTCGTCGGGCACCAGGCCCAGGGCGGCGCCCACCAGCCAGCCGAGCGCCACGCCGGTGAGGGCGACGTGCCCGATCCCGTCGCCGAGCAGGGCGAGGCGGCGCTGGACGAGGTAGGTGCCGACCACCGGGGCGCTCACCCCGACGAGGAGCGCCGCCAGGAGCGCCCGCTGCATGAGCGGGTCGGTGAGCATGTAGCCGATCTCGCTCACGGTCCCACCTCCGTCGAGCCGGTCCCGAGGGGGCCGTCGGTGAGGCCGACCTCCGTCGTCAGCACGGGCAGCTCCGAGGTGTGCGGGTGCACGTGCTCGTGACCCGTCGCGTCGTGGCCGCCGTGCGGGCGGGGCGGGGCGCCGTCGTGCACCACCTTGCCGTGCCGCAGCACGACGGCGCGGGTGACGAGGCCGGCGAGCTCGCCGAGCTCGTGCAGGACGACGAGCACCGTCAGGCCGCTGCCGATCAGTCGCGTCATGGTGGCGGCGAACGCTTCCTGGCTGGGGCGGTCGACGCCGGCCACGGGCTCGTCGAGGACGAGCACCTCGGGCTCGCGCACCAGCGCACGGGCGATGAGGACGCGCTGCTGCTGACCGCCGGAGAGCTGGCTGGTGGCGTCGTCGGCGCGGTCGGCGAGCCCGACCTGGTCGAGCGCCTCGCGCGCCCGGTCGCGCCAGCCCCGCGGAAGGGCGAGGCGGCGGCCGTGCAGCAGGCCGGAGGCGACCACCTCGGCCGCGGTCGACGGGACGCCTGCCGCTGCGCTGACCCGCTGGGGGACGTAGCCGACGCGGTGCCACGGCACGCCGTTGCCGAGCGGGTGACCGAGCAGGCTGACCGCGCCCTGGGACGGGGTCAGCACGCCGACCACGGTGCGCACGAGGGTCGACTTGCCGGACCCGTTGGCACCCAGGAGAGCGACGACCTCGCCGGGGTCGACGCGCAGGTCCACGCCGCGCAGCACGTGGCTGGCGCCCAGGCGGACGTGCACGCCGCGCGCGTCGATGACGGGAGAGGTCACGCGCAGCCCAGTCCTTCGGTGATGGCGGCGAGGTTGGCATCCATGACTGAAATGTAGTCCGACCCGCTCTCCGCGGCGTCGGTGGACAGGCCTTCCAGCGGGTCGAGGACGGCGGTGGACACGCCGAGGTCGGCCGCGAGGGTCTCGGCGACCTTCGGGCTGGTGAGCGTCTCGGTGAAGATGGTCTGCACGTCGTTGTCCTCGACGACGGCGCCGATCTCGCGGAGACGGGCCGGGGACGGCTCGGCCTCGGGGTCGAGGGCGGAGATGCCGACCTGCGACAGGCCGTACCGCTCGGCGAGGTAGCCGAACGCGGCGTGGCTCGTCACGAGGGTCTCACCCTGGCAGGGCTCCAGCGCCGCGGCGTACTCGGCGTCGAGGTCCTCCAGGGTCGCCGTGAGCGCCTCGGCGTTGGCCGTGTAGGTGGCGGCGTTGTCCGGGTCGGCGGCGCCGAGCTCGGTGGCGACCTCGTCGGCGACCGGGATCAGCAGGGTGGGGTCGAGCCAGAAGTGCGGGTCGAGATTGCCGTGATCGTGCCCGTCGCCGGCCGCCTCCTCGTCCTCGTCGGCGTGCGCCGCGTGCTCCTCGGCGGTCTCGCCCTCGTGCTCGTCGGCGTGCTCGGCGGAACCGGGGCTCTCCTCCAGCGTGACGATCTCGGCGGCGTCGACCACGTGCTCGGGTGCACGAGCCTCGACCGCCTCGTCGACGGCCGGCTGGAAGCCGGACTGGAAGACGACCAGGTCGGCGTCGCCGACCTCGCGCACCTGGGACGGGGCGAGCTCGAGGTCGTGCGGCTCGGCGGCCGGGGGAGTGAGGTTGTCGACGGTCACCAGGTCGCCGCCGACCTGCTCGGCCACGTACTGCAGCGGGTAGAAGGAGGCGAGCACCTGGACGGTGCCGTCGTCGTCGCCGGCGCCGCCGCCATCGGTGCCGCAGGCGGCCAGGACGAGGGCGAGCGGGAGGGCGGCTGCGACGGGCAGTGCGAGGCGTCGGGTCATGAGAACGATTCTCAGGCCTGGTGAGAACCGATGTCAAAGCGCGAGGCTGCGGCGTTGGTCACCTCCCGCTCCGGTGACCGCCTCCCCGGGGCGCCCTCGCCCCGCCCGGTAGGCTGGCAGACCGGCGCCCGCCGTCCCTCGACGGACGCCGTCCTACCGTGCACACCCGCCCCGCCGGAGCCACCTGCGGGGTCGACCTCAGGAGTGATCCGTGGCTGCATCCGCGACCGCCCAGCTCGACGCCGTCGTCTCCCTCGCCAAGCGCCGGGGGTTCGTCTTCCAGTCCGGCGAGATCTACGGCGGGACCCGCTCCGCGTGGGACTACGGCCCTTTGGGCGTGGAGCTCAAGGACAACATCAAGCGCCAGTGGTGGAAGGCGATGACCCGCCGGCCCGACGTCGTCGGCCTGGACTCGTCCGTCATCCTGCCCACGCCCGTGTGGAAGGCCTCCGGTCACCTCGGCGCCTTCACGGACCCGCTGACCGAGTGCCTGAGCTGCCACAAGCGGTACCGCGAGGACCAGATGATCGAGGAGTTCACCGAGCGCAAGGGCCGTGCGCCCGAGGGTGGCCTCGCCGAGATCGCCTGCCCGAACTGCGGCACCCGCGGTGAGTGGACCGAGCCGCGCGACTTCAACATGATGCTCTCGACGTACCTCGGCCCGGTCGAGGACGAGTCCGGCCGCCACTACCTGCGCCCGGAGACGGCGCAGGGCATCTTCGTGAACTTCGCCAACGTGGCCGCCGCGTCCCGTCAGAAGCCGCCGTTCGGCATCGCGCAGATCGGCAAGTCGTTCCGCAACGAGATCACGCCCGGCAACTTCATCTTCCGCACCCGCGAGTTCGAGCAGATGGAGATGGAGTTCTTCGTCGAGCCCGGCTCGGACGCCGAGTGGCACCAGTACTGGATCGACACCCGCATGGCCTGGTACACCGACCTGGGCATCGACCCGGAGAACCTGCGCCTGTACGAGCACCCCGAGGACAAGCTCTCCCACTACTCGACGCGGACCGTGGACATCGAGTACCGCTTCGGGTTCACCGGCAGCGAGTGGGGCGAGCTCGAGGGCATCGCGAACCGCACCGACTTCGACCTCAGCACGCACGCGGAGCACTCCGGCAAGGACCTGATGTACCGCGACCCGGTGACGAACGAGAAGTACTTCCCGTACGTCATCGAGCCGGCTGCCGGCCTGACGCGCTCCCTCATGGCGTTCCTCATCGAGGCCTACGCCGAGGACGAGGCGCCCAACACCAAGGGCGGCGTCGACAAGCGCACCGTGCTGCGCCTCGACAAGCGCATCGCGCCGGTCAAGGCCGCCGTGCTGCCGCTGTCGAAGAGCGCCGACCTGCTGCCCACGGCGGACAAGCTCGCCGCCGAGCTGCGCCAGCACTGGAACGTGGACCACGACGTGACCCAGGCCATCGGCAAGCGGTACCGCCGACAGGACGAGATCGGCACGCCGTACTGCGTGACGGTCGACTTCGACACCCTGGACGACCAGGCCGTCACGATCCGGGACCGCGACACCATGGCTCAGGAGCGCGTCGCCCTGGACCAGGTCGCGGGCTACCTCGCCCAGCGGATGCCCGGCGTCTGACCTCGACCAGCCGGAGCAGCAGAACGGGGGCCGCCCCGCAGGGCGGCCCCCGTTCTGCTCCCGCTCGTCGGCGGGGTCACGTCGAGACGACGATCAGGTCTTGGCGCGCCTCATCAGTGCCAGCACCAGGCTGACCACCAGGACAATGACGCCGATCCAGAGCAGGAACTGTCCGATCTCGGTGGCAACACCGAGGACGACCAGCACCACGCCGATCAAGATCAGAATCAGCCACAGGGGCATGTCGACCTCCTTCGTCCGTCGCGACAGTTTTGTCGCGACATGTTCCGAACCTGCCACAGGATCGCTGTGCAGGCATGTCGAGACGGACGGCGGCACGCTCGGGCACCCCGGGACCGCCGCCGGCTGACGGCTGCCTTCGATTCGTCAGCCGTCCGTCGACACCTCAGACTGTCCGGATGAACGTGCTCAACGACTGGATCCTCGCCGGCGGGGACGTGCTCTGGACCTGGATCGTGCTGCCCGTCGTGGCGGTGCTCGGTGTCTACTTCACGGTGCGCAGCGGGGTGGTGCAGGTCCGCCTGCTGCCCGAGATGTTCCGGACCCTGACGGATCCGGCGCCGAAGGACGAGAGCGGCCGGTCGCAGTCGGTCTCCGCGTTCGGCGCGTTCACGATCTCCGCGGCCTCCCGCGTCGGGGTCGGCAACATCGCCGGCGTCGGGACGGCGATCGCCGTGGGTGGTGCCGGCGCGGTGTTCTGGATGTGGCTGATGGCCTTCATGGGTGGTGCGTCGGCGTTCGTCGAGTCCTCGCTGGCCCAGCTCTTCAAGACGCGCGACGCGGACGGCTTCCGCGGCGGCCCGGCGTACTACATGCAGCGCGGGCTCCGGGCCCGCTGGATGGGCATCCTGTTCGCGGTCATCCTGATCCTCTGCTTCCCCTTCGCCTTCTCGTCCCTGCAGGCCAACACCATCACCGCCACGGTGGCCTCGACCGCCGGGGTCGAGTCCGGGGGCACGCTCGCGTGGGGCGTCGGCATCGTGCTGGCGATCCTCACGGGCCTGGTGATCTTCGGCGGTGTGCGCCGGATCGCGCACGTCACGCAGGCGGTGGTGCCGGCGATGGCGCTGCTCTACCTCCTCACGGGCCTGGTGGTGGTCGCGCTGAACGCCGATCGCGTCCCGGACGTCGTCGCGACCATCGTCAGTGACGCGTTCGGGTTCAACGAGGTGCTCGGGGCCACGTTGGGCACCGTGATCATGCAGGGCGTCAAGCGCGGCATGTTCTCCAACGAGGCGGGCCTCGGCTCCGCCCCGAACGCCGGCGCGACGGCGGCGGTCACCCACCCGGTGAAGCAGGGCCTGGTGCAGTCGTTGGGCGTCTACTTCGACACCTTCGTCGTGTGCTCGGTGACGGCGTTCATCATCCTCGTCACCAACCCGGACCTGGCGAACGCCGCCCCGGGCATCACGCTGACGCAGGAGGCGCTCGTGGCCAGCCTCGGTACCTGGGCCAACGGCCTGCTGACCGTGATCATCTTCCTGCTCGCGTTCAGCTCGATCCTCGGCAACTACTACTACGGCGAGTCCAACATCGAGTTCATCACCGGCTCCCGCCGCGTGCTGCAGGGCTACCGCACCCTGGTGGTGCTGGCGATCCTCGGCGGCTCGGTCGCCTCGTCGGACCTGATCTGGAACACCGCCGACGGCATCATGGGCCTCATGGCGCTGGTGAACCTCGTGGCCATCGCCCTGCTGTCCGGGCTGGTGTGGAAGCTGCTGGGGGACTACCTCGAGCAACGCCGCTCGGGGATCGACCCGGTCTTCACGCGCGACCGGCTGCCGGGCGTCGTGGGCATCGAGTGCTGGGAGGACGAACGCACGGTGACCGGAGTCACGCCGGTCGTGAAGCTGTAGCCCTCGGTACCGGCCCGGGGCGTTTGCGACAATGGCGGATGTGACTTCCACGCTCGAACCCGTCAGCACGACGACGCCGCAGCCCACCTCCGCGACCGGGGCTCCGTCGTCGGGCACGCGCGTGCTGCCGCCGCTGCAGATCGGGCCGATCACCGTCGGCACGCCGGTGGTGCTCGCGCCGATGGCCGGCGTCACCAACCGTGCCTTCCGCACGCTGTGCCGCGAGGCCGGGCGCTCCACGGGCTTCGACCCGGGCCTGTACGTCGCCGAGATGGTCACGAGCCGCGCGCTCGTCGAGCGCAACACCGAGGCGCTGCGCATCGTGACCTTCGGCGAGGACGAGACCCCCCGCTCGGCGCAGGTCTACGGGGTCGACCCCGCGACCGTCGGCGCCGCGGTGAAGATCATCGCCGGCGAGGACCGCGCGGACCACGTCGACCTCAACTTCGGCTGCCCGGTGCCCAAGGTCACCCGCAAGGGCGGCGGGTCCGCGCTGCCCTGGAAGAAGCAGCTCTTCACCGACATCGTCCGCGCCGCCGTCGACGCCGCCGAACCGTACGGCGTCCCGGTGACGGTCAAGATGCGCAAGGGGATCGACGACGACCACCTGACGTACCTGGACGCCGGCCGGACGGCCGAGTCCCTCGGGGTGGCCGCCGTCGCGCTGCACGCCCGCACGGCCGCCGAGCACTACTCCGGCACGGCCGACTGGTCGGCCATCGCCCGCCTCAAGGAGGCCGTGACCACGGTCCCCGTGCTCGGCAACGGCGACATCTGGGCCGCCGAGGACGCGCTGCGGATGGTCCGCGAGACCGGGGCCGACGGCGTGGTGGTCGGCCGGGGCTGCCAGGGCCGTCCGTGGCTGTTCGCCGACCTCGCCGCCGCCTTCAACGGGTCCGACCAGCGCGTGCGCCCCGGTCTGCGCGAGGTCGCCGAGACGATCTACCGCCACGGCGAGCTGATGATCGACTACTACGACGGTGACGAGTCCAAGGGCATGCGCGACCTGCGCAAGCACATGGCCTGGTACCTCAAGGGCTACGCCGTCGGTGGCGAGACACGTCGCGCGCTGGCGATGGTCTCCTCGCTCGAGGAGCTGCGGGCGCACCTCGACGCGCTCGACCTCACGATCGGATACCCGGGGGCCGACGCCGAGGGGCCGCGCGGTCGCGCCGGCTCGCCCAAGAAGCCGCACCTGCCGTACGGCTGGCTGGACTCGCGGGAGCTCGACGCCGAGTTCGAGGCGAAGCTGCGCGAGGCCGAGCTGAGCGTCTCCGGCGGCTGAAGCCCCCGCGAGGTAGTGGCCCGCCCGCCGAGGTAGTGGCGCACCACTACCTCGGCGGACGGGCCACTACCTCGCGCGGCGGGCCACTACCTCGCCGGGCGAAGCGTCAGGCGCGCAGCCAGACCGTCGTGTCGGCCGGGATCGCGCCGTCGTCCAGGTCGCCGGACGCCAGGAGCACCTCGGTGCCCGGCAGCGGGACCGGGGTCGAGCCCAGGTTGGCGACGACGGCGACGCCGCGGTTGACGAACGCCACGACGTCCGGGGCATCGGACCAGGCCTCGAGCCAGGTCAGCCCGCCGTGACCGAGACCCTCGGTGCTGCGCGTCGCCAGCGCCGCTCGGTACAGCTCGAACGTGGAGCCGTCCACGCCGTACTGGACGTCGGCGGCGTAGCGCTCGTAGGACTCCGGCTGGGGCAGCCACGTCTTGCCGGTCGGCCCGAACCCGTACCCCGGGGCGTCGGCCTCCCACGGCAGCGGCACGCGGCAGCCGTCACGGCCGGCCTCGGCGCCTCCCGTGCGGAAGTGTCCGGGATCCTGCCGCACCTCGTTCGGCAGGGTCGTGTGCTCGGGCAGCCCGAGCTCCTCGCCCTGGTAGAGGTACGCCGAGCCCGGCATGCCGAGCATGAGCAGCGAGGCGGCGCGTGCACGGCGCAGGCCCAGCGCCTCGTCGGGCTGCGGGTCGGTCGCGAAGACGCCGTTGGGCCGCACGCCCACCTCCGGGAGCCCGAGGCGGGTGGCGTGGCGCACCACGTCGTGGTTCGACAGCACCCACGTGGTGGGCGCGCCCACCTCGTCGTTGGCGCGGTACGACGCCGCGATCACCCGGCGCAGCGCGGCGGCGTCCCACGCCGTGGTCAGGAAGGAGAAGTTGAACGCCTGGTGCATCTCGTCCGGACGCACGTAGCGGGCGAGGCGGGAGAGTGGCTCCACCCAGGCCTCGGCCACGAGGCAGCGGTCGCCGTCGTACTCGGCCAGCACGCGGTGCCAGGACCGGTAGATCTCGTGGACACCGTCCTGGTCGAACATCGGGCCCTGGTTGCCGGCGCCGGTGGAGCCGTCCTCGGGTGCGCCGGGGTCGACCGGCTGGTCGTCCTCGGTGGCGCTGCCCTCGACCATGGAGACGTGGCCGTGCCAGTCCGGCAGGCCGTCGGCCTTGACCATGCCGTGGGCGACGTCGATGCGGAAGCCGTCCACGCCCTTGTCGAGCCAGAACCTCAGCACATCCTCGAACTCGGCACGGACCTCGGGGTGGTTCCAGTCGAGGTCGGGCTGGGACGCGTCGAACAGGTGCAGGTACCACTGGCCGTCGTCGACCCGCGTCCAGGCGGCGCCGCCGAAGATCGACTGCCAGTTGTTGGGCGGCTCGGTGCCGTCCGGCCCGCGGCCGTCACGGAACATGTAGCGTTCGCGCGCCGCCGAGCCGGGACCGGCGGCCAGCGCCTCCTGGAACCAGGCGTGCTGGTCCGAGGTGTGGTTCGGGACGAGGTCCACGATGACCCGCATGCCGCGGTCGTGGGCGCCGGCGAGCATCGCGTCGAAGTCGGCGAGGGTGCCGAACAGCGGGTCGACGTCGCGGTAGTCGGCGACGTCGTACCCGGCGTCCTTCTGCGGCGACCGGTAGAACGGCGAGAGCCACACGGCGTCGACGCCGAGGGTCTTCAGGTGGTCGAGCCGGGACGTGATCCCGGGGATGTCACCGATGCCGTCGCCGTCGCCGTCGGCGAACGAGCGCGGGTAGACCTGGTAGATCACGGCGTCGCGCCACCACTCGCCGGCGGCGTCGGAACCGACGTGCACGGTGCCGTCGGCGGCGAGCGGCGCAGGTGTCGGAGTGGTCGGCTCGGTGGTGGCCATGGGGGTCCTCGAGGAGTCGGCGGTAGGTACGGCGGTCGAGTGTATGCCTTGCTGCAAGGTTTTCAACGCTGGCCGGGAGCACGCCCGGGCGTGTCGCGCTCGCAGACCAGCCTGCGTGGTGGCTGCGAGGGCCGCAAACTCAGTCGCGCGGGGCGACGCCCGTGGAGCCGCGCACCACCAGCTCGGGGGCGAACAGCAGCTCGGTGCGCGGCGCCAGGTCCCCGCCGATCTCGGTGAGCAGGGCGCTCACCGCGGCGTGCGCCATCGCCTCGACCGGCTGACGCACGGTCGTCAGCGGGGGGTCGGTGAAGGCGATCAGGGGGGCGTCGTCGTACCCGACGACCGACACGTCCTGCGGGACGCGCAGGCCGCGGGACCGGGCGGCCCGGACGACGCCCAGCGCCATCAGGTCCGAGCCGCACACGACGGCGGTGTGGTCGGAGGCGAAGAGCTCGGCGGCCGCGGCCTGGCCGCCTTCCAGGGTGTAGAGCGTGCTGGTGACGTGCCGGCGCGCCTCGGTCTCGTCGTCGGCCAGCCCGTGCCGCACGAGCGCGGCCGTGAACGCTGCGACCTTGCGCTGGGCGGGCACGTACCGCTCGGGTCCGATCGCCAGGCCGATCCGGCGGTGGCCGAGCGAGACCAGGTGCTGGACCGCGACGTCGATGCTGGCGGCGTCGTCGGGCGAGACGAACGGGGCGTCGATCCCCGGTGCGTAGCCGTTGACGAGCACGATGGGGATGCCCTGGCCGCGCAGCAGCTCGTAGCGGGTGTGGTCCGCCCGGGTGTCGGCGTGCAGGCCGGAGATGAAGACGATGCCGTCGACCGAGTGGTCCACGAGCGTGGAGACGTACTCGTCCTCCGTGGTGCCGCCGGGGGCCTGGGTGCAGAGCAGCGGCGTGTACCCGCGTTGTGCCAGGATCGACTCGACGGCCTGGGCGAACGCGGGGAAGACGGGGTTGGTGAGCTCGGGCACGACGAGGCCGACGAGGCCGGCCGAGCGACCGCGCAGGGCGGTGGGCCGCTCGTAGCCGAGCACGTCGAGGGCGGCCAGGACCGCCTGCCGGGTCGAGCTGGCGACTCCCGGCTTGCCGTTGAGCACGCGCGAAACCGTTGCCGTGGAGACGCCGGCCTGCTCGGCCAGGTCGCTCAGTCGGGTTCGCACGCCGCCGATCGTAAGTGACAACGGACCTCCTCGTCCTTCGACGACCATCGTGTGGACGCCAGTTCGTACGTTGTGTTGCAGGAACGTTATTGCAAGATCTTGCAAAAGGCGACTGAACCTCCTAGATTCTCCGCCAGCAGGGCCCACCGGCATGCAAGCCGTCGGGCCATCCTTCTGATGCTGGGAGTACCACGATGCGACGGAGCATCCTTCTTGCCTCCGCCCTGGTCACCACCCTCGCCCTGTCGGCGTGCGGCGGGACCGACGACACCGGCGAGGCGCCCGAGGGCACCACCGAGGAGTCGGCCGCCGAGGAGTCCGCCGCAGCCGGCGGTGCCCTGACGGTCTGGGTCGACGAGACGCGCCAGGCAGCGGTCGAGGCCGCCGCCGAGGACTTCGAGGCCGAGACGGGCGCCGAGGTCGAGCTCGTCCTGAAGCCCTTCGAGGACATCCGCGCCGACTTCGTGGCGCAGGTCCCCACGGGCGAGGGCCCCGACGTCACCGTCGGCGCCCACGACTGGCTCGGCGAGCTCATCACCAACGGCGTCGTCGCACCCGTCGAGCTCGGCGACAAGGCCGCCGAGTTCGAGGAGGTCGCCGTCCAGGCGTTCACCGCGGACGAGCAGGTCTACGGCCTGCCCTACGCGATCGAGAACATCGCCCTGATCCGCAACACCGAGCTGGCCGACTCCGCCCCGGCCACGTGGGACGACGCGATCGCCGCCGGGGAGAAGGCCGGGACGAAGTTCCCGTTCCTCATCCAGTCGGACGGTGAGAACGGTGACCCGTACACCTACTACCCGTTCCAGACGTCGTTCGGCGCCCCGGTGTTCGAGCAGAACGCCGACGGGTCGTACTCGCCCGAGCTCGCCATGGGTGGCGACGCCGGCGAGGCCTACGCCCAGTGGCTCGCCGACCAGGGCGAGGCCGGCAACCTGACCATCGACACCTCCTACGACATCGCGGTCGAGGCGTTCGCCAACGGCGAGTCGCCCTTCATCGTGGGCGGGCCGTGGATGCTCGAGCAGTTCGCCGACCTCGACCTGGCGATCGACCCCGTCCCGGCCCCCGGTGACGAGGCCGCCCAGCCGTTCGTGGGCGTGCAGGGCTTCTACGTCAGCTCCCAGAGCGAGAACACGCTGCTCGCCAACGACTTCCTGGTCAACTACCTGTCCACCGAGGAGGCCCAGACGGCGCTCTTCGAGGCGGGTGGCCGCCCGCCGGCCCTGACCGCTGCCGCCGACGCCGCGTCGTCCGACCCGATCGTCGCGGGCTTCCGCGAGGTCGGTGCCGAGGCCGTGCCGATGCCCTCCATCCCCGAGATGGGCTCGGTCTGGGCCTTCTGGGGTGTCACCGAGGCCAGCATCATCTCCGGCAAGGCCGAGCCGGCCGAGGCCTGGGACAAGATGATCTCGGACATCGAGGGAGCCCTCGGCTCCTGACGTACCAGCATCCGACGGGCCGTGGCACCGCGCCACGGCCCGTCGTGCGACCTCGGAAGGCACAGCGATGACCGATCTGCAGCACCCGGGCGCCACGAGCGCCACCGTCGACCGCCCGGACCCGGGCGCCGACGCCGCGACCCCCCCGAAGGCTCCGAGGGAGCGTCGGGTCCGTCCCGACGAGTCCCCGGCCGGCCGCTACGGCCCCGGCTTCCTCGTCAAGCTGGCCCTCATGGCGGTCGTGGACGCCTTCGGCGCCTACGTCGTCTGGTCGGCGTGGGTCGCCGAGTCGTGGGTCGTGCTCGGCGCGATGGTCGCCATGCTCGCGGTGGCCAACTGGGTGTACTTCTCCCGGCGCACCGTGCCGCTGAAGTACGTGCTGCCCGGCCTGATCTTCCTGTTCACCTTCCAGATCTTCACCATCGCGTACACCGGGTGGGTGGCCTTCACGAACTACGGCGACGGCCACAACTCGACCAAGGACGACGCGATCAGCGCGCTGCTGACGCAGAACGAGCGCCGCGTCGAGGGTTCGCCCAGCCTGCCCCTGACGGTCGTCACCGACGGCGACGCCCTCGGTTTCGCCGTCGTCCGGCCCGACGGCACGACGGCGGTGGGCGACGCCGACGACGCGCTCGCCCCCGTCGAGGCGACCGTCACCGAGGGGCGCATCGCCGCCGTCGACGGCTGGGAGGTCCTGGACCGCCAGGAGATCCTCGAGCGGCAGGGCGAGGTCACCAACCTGCGGGTACCCCTCTCCGACGACCCGAACGACGGGTCGGTCCGGACGCAGGACGCCCGCACGGGGTATGTGTTCACCCCGACGCTCGTCTACGACGAGGCCGCCGACACGATGACGGACACCACGACGGGGACCGTCTACACGCCCAACGACGAGGGACAGTTCGAGGCCGCCGACGGCTCCACGCTCCAGGTGGGCTGGCGCGTGTTCGTCGGGTTCGACAACTTCACGACGGCGTTCAGCGACTCCCGGTACGCCGGCCCGTTCTTCCAGGTCGTCGTGTGGACGTTCGTGTTCGCCTTCCTGTCCGTGGCCACCACGTTCCTGCTCGGCATGTTCCTGGCGACGGTGTTCAATGCCCCGCACCTGCGCGGGCGCAAGATCTACCGCACGCTGCTGATCCTGCCGTACGCCATCCCGGGCTTCGTGGCGCCGCTGCTGTGGTCCGGCCTGCTCAACCGCAGCTTCGGGTTCGTCAACCAGGTGCTCCTGGGCGGTGCCGCGATCCCGTGGCTCACCGACCCGTGGCTGGCGAAGTTCTCGATCATCGCGGTCAACCTGTGGCTCGGGTTCCCCTACATGTTCCTCATCTGCACCGGCGCGCTGCAGTCGCTGCCCACGGACGTGCTGGAGGCCGCGAAGATCGACGGTGCCGGGCGCCTGCGCACCTGGCGGTCGGTGACGATGCCGCTGCTGCTGGTCTCGACCACGCCGCTGCTCATCTCGAGCTTCGCGTTCAACTTCAACAACTTCGCGCTGATCTACATGCTCACCGGGGGAGGTCCGAGGTTCGCCGACGCCTCCGTCCCGCTGGGCCACACCGACATCCTCATCACGATGGTCTACTCGGTGGCCGGGCTCGACGGCTCCGCACCGAAGAACTTCGGTCTCGCCAGCGCGCTGTCCATCGTCATCTTCGTGATCATCGCGACGATCTCGGCCATCGCCTTCAAGCGGACCCGCTCGCTCGAGGAGATCAACTGACATGACCGCCACCACGCTCTCCGAGGGCCGCGCGGCCGATCGCCGCGCACCCGCGCCCGCCCGCCGTCGCAGCGCGGGCCGCTGGTTCACCGACACCGGCTGGCGGCACGTCGTCGGCGTCGTGTTCATCGTCTACGCCGTCTTCCCGATCGTCTACGTCCTCTCGGCGTCGCTGTCCGCGGGCGGCACGCTGACCGGCTCGAACCAGCTCTTCGACACGATCTCCGGGACGAACTACGCCGCCCTGGCCGACACGGCGTTCTGGTCGTGGTTCGCCAACTCGGTGCAGGTCGCCGTGGTGACGGCGATCGGCACCGTGCTGATGGGTGCCGCCGCGGCGTACGCGTTCAGCCGGTTCCGGTTCCAGGGCCGCCGGGCGGGACTGACGACGCTGCTCATCGTGCAGATGTTCCCGCAGATGCTCGCCTTCGTGGCGATCTTCCTGCTGCTGATCAGCCTGGGCGAGGTGGTGCCTGCCCTCGGCCTCAACTCGAAGGTGGCGCTGGTCTGCGTGTACCTGGGCGGGGCGCTGGGCGTGAACACGTTCCTGATGTACGGGTTCTTCAACACCATCCCGCGCGAGCTGGACGAGGCCGCGAAGATCGACGGCGCCACGCACGCCCAGACCTACTGGACCATCATCCTGCGCCTGGTCACCCCGATCCTGGCCGTCGTGGCACTGCTGTCGATCATCGCCACCTTCGGCGAGTTCGTCATCGCGCGCGTGCTGCTGCAGTCCGAGTCGAACTGGACCCTCGCCGTCGGTCTCTACTCGTGGGTGTCCAGCCTGCTCGAGGCCAACTGGGGACTCTTCGCCGCGGGCGCGGTGATCTCGACGATCCCGATCCTCGCGCTGTTCATGTTCCTGCAGAAGTACATCGTCGGCGGGCTGACCGCCGGGTCGGTGAAGGGCTGACGAACATCGGGCCGGGCTATGGCGTGGGTCACACCCCGGCCCTAGCCTGAGCACATGACGGATGACACGCGCAGCTTCACCCCGGATCTCGGGCGGCTCACCGACGCCGCCGACGACTCGTTCTCCGTGCGCCGCGCGTACGGGGAGCCCTACGAGCACCAAGGCCACCTCATCATCCCGGTCGCGAAGGTCTGGGGCGGGATCGGCACCGGTTCCGGGGGCGGGGCCGGCACGGGCGCCGGTCACGGCTCCGGGCAGGGGACCGGCACGGGCAAGGGCTCGGGCCACCTCGCCGGATGGTCCCGCTCCTTCCAGCGTGGCACCCGCCCCGAGAGCTCCGGTGCGGGGGACGACGGCGACGGTTCCGACGCCGGCGACGCCTCGGGTGACGCCCAGGGCGAGATCCGTGGCGAGACCCACGGCGAGGGCTCGGGCGAGGGCGGTGGCGGTGGCGGCGGTTACGGTCTCCAGGTCAAGCCGCTCGGCGTCTACGTCGTCTCGGCGGAGGGAGCCCGCTGGCAGCCCGTGCTCGACCTGAACAAGGCGATCCTCGGCGGACAGGCCGTCGGGATCGCGATCGCGCTCGCCGCCGGGTGGGCGATCGGCCGCCGCCGCCGCTGAGCGTCGCGGTCGAACGGCTCGGTCGGCGGCGCGGCTCCCGACCGAGAGGATGGCATGACCCACGCTTCCCACCTGCTCGACCTGCCGCACCACGACGGGTCGGCCCTGCACGTGCCCGAGGGCACCCCCGCCGTCGGCGACACCGTGCCCGTCCGGCTCCGGGTGCCCCAGGCATCGGGGGTGCGGGACGTCTGGCTGCGGTCCGTGCGCGACGGCGAGCCTCGCCTCACGCCCGCGCGGCACGACGGCGGCACGGCGGGCGAGGACTACTACGTCGCCGACGTCGTGGTGCACAACCCCGTCACGCCCTACCGGTTCCTCCTCGACGCCCCGGGCGGCTACCGCTGGCTGGACGGTCGTGGCGTGCACGACCGCGACGTCCCGGACGCCGGGAGCTTCCGCCTCACGACGCACGCCCCGGCGCCGGCCTGGCTGGCGGACGGCCCGGTCTACCAGATCTTCCCCGACCGGTTCGCCCGCTCGGGCGAGGCGACGTCCCGTCCGGTGCCGGACTGGGCCGTCCCGGCCGCCTGGGACGACGAGCCCGCGGGCGACGGGGTGCTGGCCGGCACCCAGCTCTACGGCGGCGACCTCGACGGCATCGTGGCGCACCTCGACCACCTGGCGGACCTCGGGGTCGGCACCGTCTACCTCACTCCGGTGTTCCCCGGCCGGTCCAACCACCGTTACGACGCCTCGACGTTCGACCGCGTGGACCCGCTGCTCGGTGGGGACGCGGCCTACGCCCGGCTCGCGCGTGCGGTCCACGCCCGGGGGATGCGGTTGATGGGGGACATCACCACCAACCACACCGGCGAGGGTCACGAGTGGTTCGCCCGGGCGCTCGCCGACCCCTCCGCCCCGGAGCACGAGATGTACGTGTGGGCGCCGCCGGGCGGGCCGGACGTGGCGACGGCGCCGGACGGGACGGGGTACGCCGCCTGGCTCGGGTTCGGGTCCCTGCCCAAGCTCGACTGGTCCGCGCCGGAGACCTGGCGGCGCATGGTGACGGGCGACGGCGCGCCGATCACCCGGTACCTGCGCGAGCCGTTCGGGCTCGACGGGTGGCGTGTCGACGTGGCCAACATGACCGGCCGGTGGGGGAGCGCGGACCGGGCGCACGCCGTCGCGCGCGAGCTGCGTGCCGCCGTCGTCGGTGCACGCCCGGACGGCGCGCTCGTGGCGGAGCACTTCCACGACGCGACCGCGGACCTCCAGGGCGACGGCTGGCACGCCAACATGAACTACACCGGCTTCACCCGCCCGGCCTGGTCGTGGCTGGCGGTGGACGGGTCGCCGGCCGGCGCCCACGGGCTCCCCGTCGGTGCCGTGCGCCGGCCCGGCCACGCGATGGTGGCCACGATGCGCGAGTTCGACTCGGCGGTGCCGTGGACCGTGACCGCTCGGCAGTGGAACCTGCTCGGCTCGCACGACACGCCGCGGCTGCGCACCGTCGTCGGCTCCGCGGAGGCGGCCGAGGTGGCCGCGACGCTGCTGTTCACCTACCCGGGCACCCCGGTGGTGTTCGCCGGCGACGAGGTCGGCGCCACCGGCGACAACGGCGAGCACGCGCGGACCACCATGGCCTGGGACCAGGGCGCTCGCGGCGGCGGGCCGCGCTGGGACACGGCCACGCTGGACGTCTACCGGCGGCTGTCCGCCGTGCGGCGGGGCTCGTCCGCCCTGCGGGACGGCGGCATGCGGTGGGCCGTGGTGGCCGACGACGCGGTGGTGTTCCTGCGCGAGTCGACCACCGAGCGCGTGCTCGTCGTCCTGGCGCGCGGTCCGTGGGAGGGCGCCGTGCTGCCGCACCACCTCCTGGCGCCGGGCGCGTCTCCCGAGCGGCTGTACGGCGGCCTCGGCCTGCGTGTCACCACCGACGGCATCGTCGTGCCCGGCGACGGGCCCGGGGTCGCCGTCCACCGGCTCGCCTGATCCGGCCGGACCTGATGCACTCGACCTGAAGCACCCGAGCAGCACCACCGGACGGAGGAACCGATGAACGACGTCGCCGTGCTCCAGGACCTGTACTCCCGGATCGGCCCGACGGTCCGTCGGGGCGTCGAGGGGCTCTCCGACGACGCCCTGACGACGCGCCTCGACCCCGGGGCGAACTCGATCGCCTGGCTCGCCTGGCACCTGGCCCGCGGCCAGGACCTCCAGGTGGCGGCCGCCGTGGGCCGCGGGCAGGTGTGGACCGCGGCGGGTTGGGACGACCGGTTCGGGCTCCCCTTCGCCGCGGACGACTCCGGCTACGGGCACACGCCCGACGACGTCGCGCAGGTCCGGGTGCCGGCGGCGCTGCTGCTGGGCTACGTCGACGACGTGCAGAACGAGTCCCTCGACGTGCTCACGGACCTGAGCGACGCGGACCTGGACACGGTGGTCGACCGGGCGTGGGACCCGCCGGTGACGCTCGGCGCCCGGCTGGTCAGCGTCGCGGTCGACTCCCTGGAGCACGCCGCGCAGATCGCCTACGTGCGCGGCGTGCTCGAGCGCGGCGACCGGACGTAGCCGGCTCGGTCTGTGGCAGCATCGGGGCGTGGCCACCGAGCAGATCGCGATCATCTCCGACGTCCACGGCAACCTCACCGCGCTCGAGGCGGTCCTGGCGGACATCGCGGCGCGGGGGATCGAGCGCATCGTCAACCTCGGGGACGACGCCGGCAAGGGTCCGCGCGGCAGCGCCGTCGTCGACCGGCTCGCCGCGGTGTGCGAGGCCGACGTCCGCGGCAACTGGGACGACTTCCTGCCGCAGACCGCCGACGACGGAGCGCCCGAGATGGTGTGGTGGCGCGACGAGCTGCGCCCCGCGCAGCGCGAACGGATCGCCGCCAAGCCCCTGTGCCACGACCTGCTGCTCTCCGGGCGCCGCATCCGGTTGTTCCACGCCTCGGCGACCAGCGTCCACGTCCGGGTGCACGTGGACCACACGCGGGAGGAGTTCGACGGCATGTTCGCCGCCACCGAGCTCACCGGGCCGGGGCCGGAGCCCGTCATGGTCGGCTACGGCGACGTGCACGCGGCCTACCAGCGGACCCGGCGCGGGCGCACGCTGTTCAACACCGGCAGCGTCGGCAACCCGCTCGACGAGCCCACGCCGGCGTACGCGATCCTCGAGGGCGACCCCGACGCCGACGGCCCCGCACCGTTCGGGCTGCAGCACGTCCGCGTGCCCTACGACGTCGACGCGGAGCTGGCCGTCGCACGCGACGTGGGCATGCCGCAGTACGACGCCTGGGAGCGGGAGCTGCGCACCGGCGTCTACCGCCAGCTGGCGCTCTGAGGTCCGTCGGTCCCGCTCGGTAGGCTGACCTGCGTGCAGACGTTCTCGCAGGACGCGTTCGACCCGACCGTCGTCGGGACCGAGCCCCGCCCGGCCCCGGGCGAGGAGGGCACGGCGTCGTACACCGACGCCGACACCGAGCGGTGGGCGGCCGAGCCGGCCAAGTCCAAGCACCGCACACCCTTCGAGCGGGACCGGGCGCGGGTGGTGCACTCCTCGGGGCTGCGCCGCCTCGGCGCCAAGACCCAGGTGCTCACCCCCGGCAGCGACGACTTCGTGCGCACCCGGCTGACCCACTCCCTGGAGGTCGCCCAGGTGGGACGCGAGATGGGTCGCGCGCTGGGCTGCGACCCGGACCTCGTGGACACCGCCTGCCTGACGCACGACCTCGGCCACCCGCCGTTCGGCCACAACGGCGAGCGGGCGCTCGCGGACATCGCGGCCGGCATCGGCGGGTTCGAGGGCAACGCGCAGACGCTGCGCCTGCTGACGCGGCTCGAGCCCAAGATCATCGCGGACGACGGCGCCCCGCGCGGCCTGAACCTGACCCGCGCCTCGCTGGACGCCAGCGTCAAGTACCCGTGGCGGCTCGGCGAGGGGCCGCCGCGCCCCGACGGGCGGTCCACCCACAAGTTCGGCGTGTACCCGGACGACGCCCCGGTGTTCGCGTGGCTGCGCCAAGGAGCGCCGCGCGGGGGAGTGCGGTGCATGGAGGCCCAGGTGATGGACCTGGCCGACGACATCAGCTACTCGGTGCACGACGTCGAGGACGCCGTCGTCGGCGGCCGGGTGGACCTGCGCCTGCTCGACGACGAGGCCGAGCGTGCCCGCGTCGTCGAGCACGTGCGCTCCTGGTACGGCGGTTGGCACGACCCCGACGCGCTGGACGCCGCCCTGTGCCGGCTGCGGGACACCGGCTACCTGGTCACCGACTTCGACGGGTCGCGCGGGTCGCTCGCCGCGCTGAAGGACGCCACCAGCCAGCTCATCGGCCGGTTCAGCGGCGCGGCGCAGCGCGCCACGCGTGACGTCTACGGCGACGGCCCGCTCACCCGGTACTCCGCCCGGCTGGTCGTGCCGGACGAGACGGCCGACGAGATCCTCGCCCTCAAGGGCGTCGCCGTCACCTACGTCATGGCGCCGCGCGAGGCCGAGCCCGTCTACGGGGCGCAGCGCGAGATCGTCGCCGACCTCGTCACGGCGCTCGCGGACCGGGCGCCGGTGGCGCTCGAGCCGGCCTTCGCCGCGGACTGGGCCGAGGCGGCCGACGACGACGCCCGGCTGCGCGTCGTCGTCGACCAGGTGGCCTCGCTCACCGACGTCTCCGCGATGCAGCTGCACGCCCGCCTGGTCCGCAAGCCCTGACGGCGGCACGGGGCGCCTCTGTGCACGGCCGCAGGATCATGCTCTGCCGGGCATAGACTCCCTGCGTGGCTGGGCTGATCAAGCGGGAGGACGTCGAGGCGGTACGTGAGCGCGCACCGATCGAGGAGATCGTCTCGGCGCACGTCACCCTCAAGTCCGCCGGCGTCGGCTCGATGAAGGGCCTGTGCCCCTTCCACGACGAGCGCACGCCGTCGTTCCACGTGCGGCCCGGCGTCGGACGCTGGCACTGCTTCGGGTGCGGCGAGGGCGGTGACGTCATCTCGTTCGTGCAGAAGATCGACGGCATGGGCTTCACCGACGCCGTCGAGCACCTCGCCGACCGGGTCGGCGTCCAGCTGCGCTACGAGGACTCGCGCACGGGAGGTGCCGCCCAGCGCGGCCCCCGGGAGGAGCCCGGTCGCCGGCAGCGGCTGATCGAGGCCCACCGGGTCGCCGCGGAGTTCTACGCCGACCAGCTCTTCGCCCCCGGCGCGCAGGCGGCACGGGCGTTCCTCGCCGAGCGCAGCTTCGGCCGCGCCGACGCCGAGACGTTCGGCCTGGGGTTCGCCCCCACCGGCTGGGACGCGCTGATGCGGCACCTGCAGGGCCGCGGCTTCACCCAGCCGGAGCTGATCGCGTCCGGCCTCGTGAGCCAGGGCCAGCGCGGCGTCTACGACCGGTTCCGCGGCCGGCTCGTCTGGCCGATCCGCGACGTGACCGGCGCGGTCATCGGGTTCGGAGCGCGCAAGCTCTTCGACGAGGACCAGGGCCCGAAGTACCTGAACACCCCGGAGACCAGCCTCTACAAGAAGGCGCACGTGCTGTACGGCATCGACCTGGCCAAGCGCGCGATCGCGCAGTCCAAGCGCGTGGTCATCGTCGAGGGGTACACCGACGTCATGGCGGCCCACCTGTCCGGCGTCGAGGTCGCCGTGGCCACGTGCGGCACCGCGTTCGGCGGCGACCACGCCAAGGTGGTGCGGCGCCTCCTGGGCGACACCACGGCCGGCGGCGGGCTCCAGCTCGCCTCGGGCGCCTCCCTGGGCGGCGAGATCATCTTCACGTTCGACGGCGACGCGGCCGGGCAGAAGGCGGCGATGCGAGCCTTCGGCGAGGACCAGCGCTTCCACGCCCAGACGTTCGTCGCCGTCGAGCCGAGCGGCATGGACCCCTGCGACCTGCGCATGGCCCGCGGTCCCGAGGCGGTCAAGTCCCTCGTGGACGGCCGCGTGCCGCTGTTCGAGTTCGTCATCCGCACCACCCTGGACGGCTTCGACCTGGAGACGGTCGAGGGCCGGGTCGGCGCGCTGCGAGCCGCGGCACCGCTCGTGGCGGGCATCCGCGACCGCTCGATGCAGCTCGGCTACAGCCGGTCGCTGGCGCGCTGGATCGGTCTCGACCCGGACGAGGTCCGCCGCGAGGTGGCCAGCGCCTCCGGACGGCCCGGACCGGCCCGACGGCGGGACGAGCGCGACGTGCGAGGCTCCCGCGACGGGGGGCCGGCGTCGGGCACGGAGCAGGGCCCGGCCGCACCGCTGGTGACCGCGCCGGACCCGCGCGACCCCGTGGCGCGCATCGAGCGGCTGGCCCTCGTGGTCGCGCTGCAGTACCCGCAGCACGTCCCCGGCACGTTCGACGGGCTGGACGAGGACGCGTTCGCCACGCCCGCCTGGCGGGCCGTGCACGCGGCGATCCGGGCGGCCGGCGGTGTCGGGACGGGTCGAGGTCTCGGGGGGAGCCGCTGGGTCGAGACGGTGGTGGAGGAGGCGGGTGACGCCGTCGGCCCGCTCGTCACCGAGCTCTCCGTGGCCCCCGTGCCCGAGGACCGGGAGAACGTCATCGCGGCGTACGTGGCCGACGTCGTGCGCAAGGTCATCGACCTGGGCCTGACCCGCCGCATCGCCGACGCCAAGAGCCGCGTCCAGCGGCTCGACCCCGCCGCGGACGCCGACGCCTACCGGGAGGCCTTCGAGCGGCTCGTCGCGATCGAGAAGGAGCGTCGGGAGCTGCGCGACAGCGCGTGAGACCCGTGCGGTCGCGGCGACCGGGACACGTGGGCACGATGGGCGCACCCGACACCGCCCGACAGAAGGAGCTGCTGATGTCTGCTGCCAAGCACGTGCCCACCTACACGGTGCCGTCGCTGACGGCCGAGGACGGCGCGAAGGTCGCCGAGATCCTTCAGGACCGGCTCAACTCGCTCACGGACCTGCACCTGACCCTCAAGCACGTCCACTGGAACGTGGTGGGGCCCCACTTCATCGCGGTGCACGAGATGCTCGACCCGCAGGTGGACGCGGTGCGCCTCATGACGGACGCCACCGCGGAACGGATCGCGACCCTCGGCGCGGAGCCCCTGGGCACACCGGGAGCCCTCGTCGCGGCACGCAGCTGGGAGGACTACCACCTGGGCCGGGCGACGGCGATCGAGCACCTCGGGGCCCTCGACGAGGTGTACCAGGGCGTCATCACCGCGCACCGGGAGGCTGCGAAGGCGACCGAGGAGCTCGACGACGTCACGAACGACATGCTGATCGGCCACCTGGGCGAGCTCGAGCAGTTCCACTGGTTCGTGCGGGCGCACCTCGAGTCGGCCACCGGCAAGCTGTCGACGGAGGGAGAGACCTCCGAGCTCGGTGCGGCGCGCGCCGCCCGTGAGGCGGGCTGACCTCCCGACGCCCTACGCCGCGCGGGTCGGAGCGGCCGCGTCCGCCGCCGCACCCGCGCGGCGTTCGCGCGCCTGCCGGCGGTCCGTGGGCATGAGGGTGGCCAGGACCACGAGGACCGCGGCGCACACCGCGAGCAGGATGAAGACGACGTGCATCGCGGACATGAGCCCGGGCCCCTCCGGGACGCCGTCGGCCCCCACCGTGGTGCGGGAGTTGACGATCGCGCCGCACACCGCGACGCCGACGGCGGAGCCCAGGGACCGGGCGAACATGTTGGTCCCCGTCACCGCCCCACGCTCGGAGAACGACGCCGACGACTGGGCGGCGATGAGCGTCGGCACGGCGGTGAGCCCCATTCCCACGCCGACGAGGAAGCACACGCCGGCGACGGCGACGACCGCTGTCGAGGCGCCGAGCAGCAGGGCGAGCGCGAGGCCGACGAGCACCAGCGACGAGCCGATCATCGCCGTCAGCCGGAAGCCGATGCGCAGGTAGACGCTGCCCGCGTTGGTGGCGGCCAGCGGCCACCCGACCATCATCGCCGCCAGCGTGAAGCCGGCGACCAGCGGTCCGACGCCGAGCACGCCCTGCGCGTAGATCGGGATGTAGGTGGACAGGGCCAGCACGATGACGCCGACCATCAGCGAGACGGCGGACGGGACGGCGACGACGCGCCGGCGCAGGATGGACAGGTCCACGATGGGGTGCCGCGCGCGGCGGACCCGCAGGACGAACCCGGTCAGCAGACCGGCGGAACCGGCGAAGATCGCCACCGAGGCGGGGGAGTCCCACGGCCACGCGCTGCCGCCCTCGAGCAGGCCGAGGAGCAGGAGGGTGCTGCCGCTCGCCAGCAGTGCCGCACCGAGGTAGTCGATGGGTTCGCGGGCGCCCTCGCGAGGCGACTCGTGGTAGCGACGCACCAGCATCCAGGCGGCGAACGCGCACAACGGGATGTTGACGAAGAAGATCCAGCGCCAGCTCACGAACTCGGAGAACACCCCACCGAGCGTGGGGCCGACGACCGACGAGATCGCCCACACCGACGCGAGGTATCCCTGGGTCTTGGCCCGCTCCTCGAGCGTGTAGATGTCCGACGCGATGGTGAGCGACGCCGGCATGACGGCACCCGCACCGAGCCCCTGGAGGACGCGTCCCACGATGAGCGCGCCCATCGACCAGGCCGCACCACAGAGGACGGAGCCGAGGAAGAACAGCGCGACACCGGCCAGCATCATGCGCTTGCGGCCGAGGACGTCCGCCAGGCGGCCGGACAGCGGCGTCCCGACCGCCTGGGCGAGGAGATAGGTGGAGAAGAGCCACGGGAGCTGCTCGAACCCGCCCAGGTCCCGCGCGATGGTCGCCGACGCGGTGGCGATGATCGTCGCGTCCAGGGCGACCAGCGCCGTGGAGAGCATGAGGGCGAGGAGGATCGGTCCGCGCTCGGAACGCAGTCCGACAGAGGTGTTGGTGGCCACGTCACTGGCAAGTGCCGGACGGCGGTGCCGTATTCCGCGGGGGAGAGGTCGGCGGAGTTGCCTCCACAGCAGAGGCCCTGTCACCCGTTGCGGGTGACAGGGCCTCTCTTCGTGCTCCCGCGACTGGACTTGAACCAGTGACCGTCCGATTAACAGTCGGATGCTCTGCCAGCTGAGCTACGCGGGATCGCGTGGTCCGAGTCGATGATCGTCCTGGTGGACGTTCCTGCCGACCGGCGAACCGGAAAAAACAATACCAGGTTCACAGGGGTAGTCCGCACGCCCCGCGGAGGCTGGACTCGGTGGCGTTCACCACGTCGGCGACGTCCGGACGGGCCAGGTCCACGCCCTCCTCGGCGAGCGCCTGGGAGAACAGCGAGCCGTCGAGGCGACGGCGTACCGCGACCCGCACGCGGCCGCCGGGCACGTCGACCGTCTCGGCCAGCAGCACGGACCACAGGACGCGCTCGTGCAGCACGGCGGGGAGATTCGTCGCGACGGGGTCGGTCAGGCTCAGGTGCAGGTCGGGTTCGGCGTCGACCCACTCGACCGTCAGCACCGACCGCTCCGGGTCGAACGCCGCGCGGTCGACGTCGCACCACGGGCGGCGCAGCGCCAGCCGGGGTGCGGCGTCGTCCGTGAGCACCGCCAGCCCGGCCGTCGTGGCGACGGCATGTCCGCCGTCGGCGAGCTCGGCCGCCGCCAGGTGGCGTTCGCCGCCCGCGAGAGGGACGGCGCGGCGGGCGGCGGGGGTGAGCTGACGGCGGCGCGAGAACATGAGGCCACGCTAGCGCTCGGGCGGGGTCGACCTGCGGCACGATGGACCCATGGCACCGCAACACTCCGGGGACAAGGATGCGCCGGGACTCGTCGAGCACACCGAGTACCACCGCGACGGCAGCGTCCGGGGCACCGGCCAGTTCCTGGACGGCGAGCTCCACGGCTACTGGGAGTGGTTCCGCGTGGACGGGACGCGGATGCGCTCCGGGCACTTCGACCACGGCCGCAAGGTGGGGGAGTGGACCACCTACGACCGCGGCGGCGAGGTCTACAAGGTCACGACGATGAACTCGTAAGGCCGGGCCGGGCCGGGCCCGGCCCGGCCCGGGTGCGTCGTGCGCCGCACGCTCGTATGGTCGGAGCCCCCGACGAAGGAGGTCGCTCATGGGAATCGGCGACAAGGCCAAGCACGCGGCGGAAGAAGCCGCCGGCAAGATCAAGGAAGGCGCCGGCAAGGCGTCGGACGACGAGCAGCTGCAGGCCGAGGGCGAGGCCGACCAGTCCAAGGCCAACCTCAAGCAGGCCGGCGACGACGTCAGGGACGCCTTCAGGAAGTAGTGGCGACCGGAGTGCTCATGACGCGTGTCAGTGGGCACGCGTCGTGAGCGCCTCCGTCGGGAAGCCCGCGACGACGTAGTCCCACACCGCCTTGGCCTCGTCCAGCACGAACTTGGGCTGCTGCTCGAGGACGAGCAGGGAGGGCAGCGTCCACCAGCGGATCGCCTTGGTTCCGGCGGCAGGGTTGGCTGTGTACATGATCCGGTGATAGCCGTCGACGTGCGTCAGCCCGAAGTAGTGCCCGAGCTCGTGGGCGAGGACGTACTCGTAGATGAGATCGGGAACCCGGTCACGGACGGAAACACCCGACGTGAAGCTCCCGGGGAACGGGGTGCCGTCGACGCCGGTGGCGTCGTCGAGGTGTGCGCTCAGCCCGATGAGCGTCCCCTCGTACGCGAAGACCGTCCCGGCGTGCGGCGTCGGCAGGTCCTGACGCGCACCCACCGGGTCGACGCGCTCGTTGACCCGGCCCAGCACGTCGATGTCGTAGTCGTCCTGGCCGGCGGTGAGGACGACGTAGGCCGGGTCGGTGACCTCGCGCTCGTCCACCGTGAAGCGATAGATGAGTCCCAGCTCGCGCGACCGTTCGGCGCAGACGGAGAGCTTGTGCCGCAGGGTGCTCTCGCTCATCGGGTAGATGCGGAAGCTGCGGCCACCGCGATCCCGCAGGTAGGCGTCGACCTGACCCTCGTCGGCCCCGACGACCTGCGGCCGCCCCCGCTTCCAGAAGTCCTCGCTGTCGTACCCGGCGAGCACGCGGACGTCGATGTCCAGCGACGGGTCCTCGTGCCACCGCACCAGCTCCGGCACGCCGCTGTCGGGTCCGATGCGGTCAGAGCGGACGAAGGTCCGCGTGGCGCGGCCCTGGAGGCGCAGCCCGAACGCCCCGTGGTCGACGCCCGTGGCGCGGCGAGCCGCGGCGAGCGCCTCGGGGTCCCGGGCGAACCGGCGGGCCAGCAGTGCGCGGACGTGGTCACGGAGCTGCGACTCCTGGATCTCCTCGCGCACGAAGTCGACGGTGTCCACCAGGAAGACCACCCGCAGCAGCCCGAGGACGGCCACGATCACGCCACCCACGATCGACACCAGGCCGTCCCACACGCGCTCCCAGTCCCAGGTGAAAATCCCCGCGACGACGTCCCACAGGCCGGTCAGGACCGCCACCACCAGGTCGACGACGATGGCGATCACGGTGCACACGGTGCGGGTCACCCACCGCCCCACGGTGACCAGGACCCAGCGGACGACCTTGACCACCACCGTCACCAGCCAGCAGAAGAGCTTGTTCAGGCAGAGGGTCCACCAGTTGCACTCCTCCTCGCGGCACCGTTCCTCCTGCCGCTCCTCCCACTCCTCGATCGGACGGGAGACCTCTTCCTCGATCCACTCGTCGATGTCACGGCAGATCTCTGCCATCGAGCTCACCTCGACCGGTCAGGGCGCCGAGCCGCCGCAGCTCGGAGCGGAGTCGGGCCCGGCTCGCGGCGAGGCCGGCCAGCTTGCCGCCCACGGCGGCGGTGAGCAGGAGCAGGATCGACCCGAGGACGCCGGGTCGGGTGACGTCCGTGGCGACCGGCACCAGCCAGAGCGCGAGGGCCGTCAGGGCCAGCAGGCTCTCGCCCCACCGGCACCCGCAGTCGTTGGTGGTGCGCCGGATCCGGTGCGCGGCCACAGCCGCCTCGTCAGCGGTCAGCGCATGCAGGTGGACCTGGACGTCGTCGACGCGCTGCCGGCCCAACCAGCGGGCGTTCTCCCGCAGCTCGGCGAGGTCGGTGGTGTCGTCGAGGACGAGCACGGAGCGTGCGATGTCCATACCCCGAGGGAGCCTCAGCAGCGCGCTCCTGATACCACGGTGGCGGCGTCGTGCCCCGTGCGGGACTTGAACCCGCGACCGATCGATTATGAGTCGACTGCTCTGACCAGCTGAGCTAACAGGGCGCGGCGCGAGCCTACCGGAACGGGCCCGACCCGCCGGTGCGAGGTGCCGCCGTCGGGCGCCGGCGTGCCCTGGGCCACGGCGTTGACATGGAAGAATGGCGCCCATGGCGATGCGAGAGATCCGGGTGGTGCCCGACCCCGTGCTGCGCACGGCGTGCGACGAGATCACGACGATCGACGACCGGGTCCGTGGGCTCGTCGACGACCTCCTCGAGACCGTCGACGCCGACGGGCGCGCCGGCTTGGCCGCCAACCAGATCGGTGTGAACCTGCGGGCGTTCTCCTGGAACGTGGACGACGAGATCGGTTATGTGCTCAATCCGCGGATCGTCGCCCTGTCGGAGGAGACGCAGGACGGCGACGAAGGCTGCCTGTCGGTGCCCGGCCTGTACTACCCGACCGAGCGCGCCTGGTACGCCCGGGTCGAGGGGATCGACCTGGACGGTGAGCCTGTCGTGGTCGAGGGGACCGAGCTCATGGCCCGCTGCCTGCAGCACGAGTGCGACCACCTCGACGGCAAGCTGTACCTGGACCGTCTCGAGCGCGGCACGCGGAAGAAGGCCATGCGGGAGCTGCGCGAGCGCCTCTGAGGTGCCTCAAATGTCTGGATTCCCCTCGCACCGACGGGGACCGTCCGGCAGACTGTGACCCAGAACGCAATGCGACACGCCGGTGCAACGCGCTGACCAGGAACTTCATGGTGGTCGAGGACGTAGGGGAAGACGGACCTCGAAACCCAGGGAGGACAAGATGGCTGGCGCAATCACTCGTGGCGTGCTGTTCGTGCACTCTGCGCCACGCGCGCTCTGCCCCCACCTCGAGTGGGCGGCAGGCAACGTGCTGGGCGGAGAGGTGTCGCTCGACTGGTCACCCCAGCCGGCGGCGAGGGGGCTCTACCGTGCTGAGTACCCCTGGCAGGGCACTCAGGGGACGGGTGCCCGGCTGGCCTCTGCCCTGCGGGGGTGGGACCACCTCCGCTACGAGGTGACCGAGGACGCCAGCCATGGTGCCGACGGCGCCCGGTGGTCGCACACACCGGACCTCGGCCTGTTCCACGCCATGACGGACGTGCACGGCAACGTCGTCGTACCGGAAGACCGTGTCCGGAACGCGATGGAGTCCATCCACGACCCCCACGCCCTGCGCGCCGCGATGGACCTGGTGCTGGGCAGTGCGTGGGACGACGAGCTCGAGGCCTTCCGCTACGCGGGCGCCGGGGCGCCGGTTCGCTGGTTGCACCGCGTCGGCTGATGGGTTGACCATCCCGCCACACGCACGAAGACCCGGCGCGAGATGTCTCGCGCCGGGTCTTCGTGCGTCGTGCCGAGCGATCAGACCTCGCTGATCACCGACTGCGGACGCCGTCGGGACACCCGCAGCGCGACCGCGCCTGCACCCGTCAGGAGGAAGGCGAGCGCAAGGTACGTCGCGATCTCCGAACCGGTGCGGGGCAGCGTGCCGCCGCCACCGCTCATGGTGGGCGAGCCGCCGGTGGCGGTGCCGTCGTCGCCGCCGTCACCGCCACCGTCACCGCCGCCGACCTGGCCGGTCGTCGTCAGGTAGACCTCGAACGAGGCGACGACCGAGTCGCCGACGTCGACGCTCGTGGCGGTCCCGGTGTGCGGGCCCACCTCGAAGTCGGCCGGGACGACGAAGGTCCAGCTGACGGTGCCGTCGTCGTCGGCGGTCTGAACCGTGAGGTTGAGCGGCTCGGAGTTGATCCGTGCCTGGACCTCCTCGCCGGGCTCGAAGCCCGAGGCGGTGAAGACCTGCTCCTCGCCACGCTGGACCTGGTCCTTCGAGAACTCCGCCGCCAGCTCGCGGTCTGCCCCGTCGCCGGCGCCGTCGGTCTCGATGACGAGGTCGTCCTCCGCCGAGTTCTCGTTCTCGTCGCTGGCCTCCACGACGTAGTCGCCGGCCTCGGCGTCGTCCGGCACCGTGATCGGGGTGGTGAAGTCCCCGTTCTCGTCGGTCTCGACCTCGACCGTGACGACGACGTCGCCGTCCGGATCGACGAGCTCGACCGTCACGGTCGTGTTCGGCGGCCACTGCTCGCCGTCGACCGTCACGTCGTCGCCGGGCCCGGCAGTGTCGGGCTCGACGGTGATGGTCTCCTCGCCGGGCTCCTCACCGCCCAGGCCGCCATCGATGGTCAGGGGTGCGTCTGCTTCCTGACCGGTGGTGTCGTCGATGCCCGCGGCGGTGTAGTCACCTTCGGGGGTGCCGTCGGGGATGGTGACGTCGGTGGTGAAGCTACCGTCGCTGTCGGTGACGACGTCCTCGATGGTTTCGATGACGTTGCCGTCGGTGTCGCGGATCTCGACCGTGGCGGTCGAGTCCGGGGTGTAGCCGGTGCCGTCGACGGTGACGGTGTCACCGGGTGCGGCGGTGTCCG